>SCTB01000167.1 GCA_004297545.1 Alphaproteobacteria bacterium | reverse complement strand
CCTGGTAATTCGCGACCGTGTCGATCTGCGTGAAACCCATGGTGCGCAGACTCTGCTCGAGCACCTGCCGGATAATCTGGTGGTCGTCGATAATCAGCGCCACAAGGTCAGAACATTTGATTGCCATGAGCCGGACTCCCCTTAATATCGGTTATAGCGGGAAAATATTAAAAAGCGTTTAAGTATCCAGCCCTATCATACTGAACAATCAGCTAAAGCGCCAAAGGCGCCGGCAGCAAAAGCGCCAAAGCGCCCCGCGGAAGATTATTTATGGGAATCTGTTACTTGAAGCGCACGCGAATGCGCAGACCGGCCACCAGCCCTTCGGTGGCGCTGGGGTCGCTTCCCGGATGGACGTTGAAACTAAGGCCCGGCTGTACTGTCACGTTATCCGAAATCTTGTCCTGATATGTCAGTTCAAGCCGGGTTTCCATGTGACCCATGGACCCGTTGTTCAGGTTGCGCTGCGGCGATGCGCCGCCGCTCAAGGCAAAGCCGAACTGGCCATCAGGTCGATCCTCAACAAATCCTTTGGCCAGGAATCCCATGCTCCAGCCGTTCTTGGTCTGCTCAAGATTTCCCGCCGCACGGCCGACTCTTGCGAAGCCGATGATGTTTTTGTCGTCCTCATTATAAAAAGAGCGCTCCGCCAGGACGTACATTCCCTTGATGGATTTCTTGTCCGGCGGCGTGAAGGCATCGGGATTGGGTTTGTATTCCCATCCACCCATGCCGATCTGATCCTTGCCGGAAGAACGGAAACCGGTTTCGGCGACACCCAGCGTTCCCTGGTCATGATAGTATTGCCCCGGCTGCCAGCTGGAGGTACCCGTGAACGGGGCCACTTCCGCGACTCCGGCCTTGAAATACGTATATTTCGTAGGATGAATTTCGGTCTTGTCGGAATAAGGGTCGGAGAAGATCAGCGAATTTTCAAGGGCCTCATCCCACCCGCCAGCCGGCGTGTTTTCGGCGGAAGATGGTGCTGTTTCAAAGGAATAGGACGGCAAGCTGAAGAACAATCCCGTTAAGAATACCCCAACCGATAGAAAGAACCCTCTGACCATCAGAAACCCACTTAAAAATGTCGTCTGTGCATGTGCTCTATACTGTTGTTATACAAGCAAAACATTAAGAAGCGTTTAACAGATGTCTGTTATGGCCCTAACACTTCAAATAGATATTTCATTCCAAATTTGCTGCGGCAAATGAACTGAAAATGATTCGATGCGTTTGCCTTGTATGATGGTTAACGCGTAACTTTTTCGTTCATGAGCGTTCAAGAAAAAAATATCAAAATGCTGCATTGCGGCGATACTTGTTTCCGTCAATGTTTCCGGAATTTTAGCAGCGCGGTGGCCCTTCTGATTCTCAAAATTGGAACGTATTCGAGTTAATCTTATCTAAAATTGCGTATACCTTTTAAAAGTAATTATCTCATTGTTTCCATTCAATTTAATAAAAGGTAAACGGCCTGATTAAGAATTAACTAATTGATTCTCTGTATATTGAGAATTGGGGAAACCATTTTAGACAGAATCGGAGCACAACATGCGTATCAAACAAATCCTTGCAAGCCTCTCAGTCCTTACTGTAGCTGCTGCTGCAGGTTATCAGGCAATGGCCGCTAACCCGCAGTCGGTTACCGCCAATATCCGGTTTGACACGCCGCTGACACTCACTAAAGTGTCGGATCTCGATTTCAAATCGGTGACCGCTGGCGTCGCTTCTACCGTATACAGGCTGTCAACTGCGGGTGCCCTCTCCGTCGTGTCGGGCCCGGGCTCAGCTGTTTTCGGAACGCCGGTCGCAGGCAATATCTCGATTGTCGGCTCGACCACCCAGACCATTCAGATCACCGCTGGTAACGCAGCGGCTCAGGGTGGCGCGTCGGTATCCAACTTCAAGTGCAATTATGACGGCGGCGGCGAAGTGAACTGCAGCACGCTGACAGCAGCCGCAGCACCCGGCGCAGGCAAAACCCTGTTGCTTGGCGCGGACGTGACCACTGGCGGCTCGGAAGCTGCAGGCGCGACGGCTGCCCCCACCTACGATATCACGGTGGTTTATAACTGATCGCTTCGGGCTATCTTCTTCGCCAGGAAGAAAGATAACGGAGGTCTATATGCCAGCATTGCGCAAGTCACTGATGCTCGCCGCGATGGCAGGCCTTGTGCTGCTGGCCTGCGTTTCCGACACTTCGGCTTCCACCGTTGCCGTGCAGGCGAATATTTCCTTTGACCGGGTCATTGCCGCGCACAAGAAGTCCGACATTACCTTCGGCGGACTGAACGCGCGCCCCAATGACCAGGTTTCCCTCGGCGCCGACGGCACCATGCGCCTGCTGGGCAATGGCGAGGTCTTAAGCCCCTTCGGTCATCCCTCTGTTATTACCCTGGGTGATACCCGCGACTACGTGATGAACTTCGTTCCTGGAAATTACGTGCCGGGACAGGGCATCTCTTCCCTGAAGGCGCGTTGCGTCGTCAAGGGGACGGATCACGCCACCTGCGATTCCACCCCCCTGTACGGTCAGAAGGAAAGCACCCTTTTCATCGGCATGGACATGACCCTGTCGGACAGCCCTGCTGTGGTTGACAATGCGGCGCCGCCGTCGTTTGATATGTCTGTGATATATCAGTAGAGTCCATAACATGCCCCATTCAGCCCGTTCATCAGGCGCAAAACAGCCGTTTCGCGGATGGGGCAGAATTGCGCTGATGGCAGGCCTGCTTTGCCTCACATTCACCGGCAACGCCTGGGCCCCCTGCAACCTGACAAATACTGCAGGCGGAACACTCACGTTTGGGACCTGGGTAAAACCTACCAGCGGTTCGAATACCGCCGATGTCACGACGGCGGACGTCAGGTCGGGCACCGGCACATTCCTAACCGGAACCCCCGTGCATGGCACCTTTACAATGACCAACAACGGCGGCGGCAACTGTTCAGGCACGCTGACCATCACGCTGACCGACACGGGCGGCGCTACCGGCGTCACCTTAAGCAACTTCCATCTGAATTATAACGGCTCAGCCATTACCAACGGGCAGTCCGGCCTTGTCCTGCCGGGTACCGGCGGCAAGACGCTTCTTGTCGGGGCCACGGCCACATTTACAACCGCCGTCACGACAGGCGCCGCGCAGACGCCAACTTTCAACGTCAACATGCTTGAATCAGGCCACTCGGCGACAAATAACACGACCGGCAACTCCAGCATTACCTTCGACGTGCCGATAACCATCACCAAAGTCTCGGACATCAACTTCGGGACCTGCAAAACGGCCAGTTCCGTCTATACAATGTCCACCGCAGGCAGCATATCTGCGACCGGATCGGGCGCCTATATTTCGGGCACAACCAGCGCCGGCAATCTGACCATCGGCGGCTCGACGACGTCGACGGTCACCCTTTCTGTCGGTAATTATCAGGCCAATGGCGGCCCGACCCCGTCAAATGCAAAGGGCGCCTATAACGGCGGCGCCGCGGCATCTTTCCCGATGACGGTCGCCGCCCCCGGCGCGGGCAAGACACTGCTGCTCGGCGTGGACCTGACAACGACAGGCAGCGAGGCGACGGGCACGACATTTTCGCCATCGTTCGATGTGACGGCTGTCTACCCGTAAAATCGATACATTAACATAACAAAAAAGGAGACTGCCGCCAAACCCTAAAGACCCCTTTTAATAGTGGCGTCCGGGACTTATAATATAGACAGACGTTCTTCTGGGGGGGCCTTTAGAAGTCAAAGGCCGCAATCGAGAAAATATATGACAAGACTGTTCTGCATCTTCCTCGCCGCTGCTATCGTCCTGCCTCAGGCAGCCTGGGCCAAGAATGCCGAGATCATGATGCTCCCCACCCGCGTCGTGATGGAAAAGAACGACCGTCAAAGCACCGTTGTCATCAAGAACACGGGCGATGCGACGGGCGATTTCAATATCGACCTTGTCGACATGAAGATGGAAGAGACCGGCATGGTCGTGCCCTATGCCGCGGGCGAAACGCCGCAGTATTCCGCGATTCCCTTTATCCACATCGCGCCAAAAAGCGTGACGCTGAAGCCGGGAGAGTCCCAGAACGTGAGACTGCTGCTGCGCAGGCCGGAGAACATGGAGTCAGGCGAGTACCGCTCCCATGTCAAAGTCCGCCTCGTCAACGATGACGCCGATAAACCCAAGGATGCCCCCACCAAGGATGCCGTGATTTCCGTCAAGGCCAACCTTGTCATCGTTATTCCCGTTATCGTGCGCAACGGCGAGACCAGCCTGACCATGGGCATCGAGCAGCCCAAGCTGGGGCATGACCCCGCGGGCAACCCGACCGTGGACATGTACCTGACCCGTCAGGGCAACCGCTCCTCGATGGGAGATATTTCCGTCACCTGCGCACAGGGCGGCGGGTCGCCGCAGGTAATCAAGTTTTTCCCCGGCGTTTCGGTCTACCGGCCGACGACGCGCCGGTTTATCTCCGTCCCGCTCGATGAAACGCCTAAAAGCGTCAGCCTTTCCTCCTGCAATCTCGGCGTCAGCTACGCCGCCCAGCAGAAAGAAGGCGGCGGCAAGCTGGCGGAAGCGCCGATTGGGAAGTAATCCCTCCCCTATTTCTGAAAGCTGTCATTCACGATGACCAGTGAAGGTTTGTGCGCTTGCTGCGGCCCTGCAGCCGGCGGCTGGAGGTTGTTGACGATGATGATATGCGGCTGTTTGTCTGTCGCCGCGGGCGCTGCCTCATTGACGATAAGAAGGGATTTGCGCGGCGACACGGGCGCGGGTGAAACAGCATCCTGCGCTTGAGGCGCATCCGGCGCTGCCTGCGCGGCAGGTATTTCCGGCTGGGCCGCCGCGACCAGCGCGGCAGCATCCGGCGACAACGGTTCCGTCGCAACGTCTTCAGGCTTCACTTTTGGCATCGGCGGGCCGTCTGCAGAGGCCGTCTGCACCGGTTCCCATTTCGGCGCCGACGCCTCCTCTTCGTCCCGCTTCGCATTGGGCGGGACAATGGCCGCGCTGCCCGGCATCGGCGGCCCGAAGGGCGGCCCCGAGGCCGGCGCTCCTGCATCCACCAGGTGGATGTCCTTGATGAAGAAGTCGGAGACCGTGATTGTCAGGGAAGGCGCGTCATCCTGACGCAGCTTGCGTTCGCTCAGGCTCTCCTGCGACACGCGGATCTTATAGGCGCCCGGCATGACGCCCTCGAGCAGATAATAGCCGTCGAAGGCCGTGTGGGTCGTGCGAACCACCTGCCCGTCCGCGTTGGCAAGCTCCACCACCAGATTCTGGGGGCTTACGCCCGACGGCGCCGACACCGTTCCGTCGATCTGGCTGGTCTCGAATACCGGCAACGGCACGGTAATGATTTTTCCCGCCCGCGGCACAACCTTGTACTCGTCGACGCCCGCCGTCCACAAGGGGCTCGCCTGCTGGTTTTCAGGATCGATGCGGACGCTGACCGGCAGGTTCGTGGCCAGCTGGGAGGCAATAGCTGTGCCGTGCTTGTCGACTTTTATCGTCTGGTTCCCGATGCGGATGGAGGAGCTCGGCGGCGATTTCTCGTCGGCGTCACGCAGCTGGTTGTAGTTGTGGTCGATATACGGAATGACCGCCACGGTCCCCGTTTCCGCCAGCGTCTTGCTGGACAGTATCCATTTTCCGCTGTCCGGCACCCGGCCGATGGACATGTTGAAGGTAAGGCCTGCGAAATAATCCCCGTCATCGTTCGCGCGTCCCGTGACGGAAAGCTTGTAACGCTTCAGGTCGAAGGTCGCCGTATTCTCAACCTGGGTGCTTCTCGCCCCCGAGACCTGCCTGGTCACGACCATCCTGTCGTTGATGGTCGGGGAAAACGGGTAGACTCCATCCAGCTTCACCGTATCCAGCTGCCGGACCGGCCTCGCCTGATAGTCAGCCTGCGCCCCGAGCAGTATCCTGGCGAAATAGCCGCGCAGGAAGGCGCTGCCGTTAAGCTGGTCGAGGCCGAGATTGTCCTTGTCGTAGCGCAGCGTATTCGTGAAGGTCATGCCGCCGAACAGGGGCTTGGATATCTGGTTGGTCCATATTTGCTCCAGCCGCCCGCTGTCGAAGCCGTTGCGCGTATAGGACAGCGAAGCGCCCAGATCGCCGAACTGCCTGTCCACGCGCAGGACGGACTGGCGGTTGATGGGGTTTGTCAATGTGGCATTTTCCTCGCTGAAAAACCTGCGCGCGAATTTCTGCTGGGCGGATACCAGGGTGCCGTGAAATTCGGTGGAAAGGGACAGCCTTGTGCTGTAGGTGCTGTCGGAAAGGTCATAGGCGCCGTCAAGAGAGGCAAGAACGCTTTGAACGGAAGCCCTCAGGCCCGCCGTGGCGTAGTTATGCTCGCCGTCCGTCAAAACCGTGTGCGCGCCGCCCGCCGCCACGGTCAGCCATTTGGTGGCGCCGTATTCCATTTCACCCGCTGCGGCAAACCCGGCGGGGTTCGTGGCGGAGGTCTGGTCGGATACGCCGAAGAGGCTTTTGTTTTTCTCGTCCGCCGAAAAGTTATAGCTGACCTGGCCTTTTTCCATGAGGGATTCGGCCGCATTCACCGTCCTGGTGATCTCTTCCACCTGTCCCTGCGGCCCGTAGAACGCCAGGCGAAACTGGTTGTTGCCGAACAGGATCGGCACGGCCCTGAAATTATAGCGGCCATCCTGCCCCACCGTCTGGAAGTCGATGAGCGTCCCGTTGCGGTAAAGCTCGACCTCCCACCCCGGCTTGCTGTCGCCGATGAAGTTGGTGACGTCGAAGTTGTCCGGCCGCTGCAGTTCGCGGTTCGTCACCGTGAATCCGCGGCCCTGCAGCGGCGTGGCCACTTGCGTGAGGCTGGCGGAGTTGATGTCGCCGAAGCGGAAAGAGGAGGCTTTCATGAACCCCAAAAGCTTCTTCTCATAGTCGTCCCGGCCGAAGCTCAGCCTCAGGTCGCTTAAATTATCATCTGGCATGTTCCCGGCCGCGTAAAGCCGGGACGTGAGATAGCCGAAATCGCCCACGGCCAGCGCGGAATAATCCGTCCGCAACCCTTTATTCGTGCTGTCATAGCTGGGGCTGATAGTCAGGTCCACCGTCGGCCACTGCGCTGCCTCGTAGGGAATATCCAGCTTCTTGAACGTCTGGTCCTTGACGGCGACTCCCCGCTGCGCCAACGCCTGTCGCTTTTTGTCGCGCATATCCCTTGCCTGGAATGGCAGCGCCTCGCGCGCCGTGATACCCAGCGTCATGCGGCGCATGTCGACGCTGAAATCCAGAGGCATCCATTCATGCAGGAGGTCGCTGTCGACGTAAAGCTCGGCGTCTCTCGAAAAGACGCTGCCCGGCGGGATTTTGACGGATTTGCCCTTTACCCCGCCCGACTGCTCGGACAGGGTCAGGGTATTCTGCTGGCGGATAAACCAGCCTTTAGCCGTCTTCGTGACGGGATCGACGGTGATCGGGAAATCAAGAATGCCGCTCAACTGGCCTATGGGCAGGTAGAGCTTGCCATCGCGCCGCAGGGCCTCGACCACATCCTCCAGTTCGGCGTCGTTAATGATGAGCTGCAGCAGCAGGTCTTCTTCCTTGCCGCCGCTGACAACTGCAGCCGACGCGGGCGGACCGGTGGGCTCGGCAAGCGCCGGCAGATCCTTCGGGACGGGGGGGCCAACGAAATCCGCTGGCGGTGTTACGGCGGATGGCGTCTCTGTATTTGTTTCGGCCAAGGCCGGTGTGAAAAACAGCATCAGCACAAGCGCCGCGACAATTCCGCGCGCAAAAATCCCCAAATATAACTTTTGTTTTAAATCCCCTGACATTTTTTCCTGAGATTTGAAATCAACAAAGATTCCGCAAATCTCACAAAGCGGACCCCACGTTTTAAAGGTATCACAAAACCGAAAAAAAACTTAAAAAAAGTGAGCTATTTCAGTAGTATTTTTGATTTTCCTAGAGTCAAAGATGAAGACATTCGGCTATCTTTATTTTGGGAAATGTATTATGACATCATTATCCGGTTGCGACCGCGTGATTGACAGCACCGCCACAGCGGTTAAAAAAGAAGTAGAGCCGTAAAAATGCATTCACAGCAGCAATTATTTGGTTATTGGTATGGAAAATAAGCCCGCTAAAAAACCCACTCCGAGCCCCGCTTTCCAGGCGGCGCTGAAACTCTACGAAGAGGGGAAGATTGACGAGTCAATTCAAGCCTATCAGAAGATCCTGCAGACAGAACCGCAGGATGCGGCGACCTGGCTCAATCTGGGGGCGATCCTGCGCAAGGCCGAGCATTTTGAAGCTTCCGTTGCCTGCGTGAAACGCGCCCTGGAGCTGTCGCCCACCAAGTCAAGTTTTCTGACAAACCTCGGGAATGCCCTGGTTTCGCTGGACCGCAATGCGGAAGCCCTTGCCACTCATGCAGAGGCCGTACGGCTCGAACCCGATAATTTCCTTATTCGTTCCAACTACGCTATCGCCCTGCGCGAATGCGGCAAGCCGGAAGAAGCCCTGCCCCATTTCGACGCCGCCTGCGCCATGCAGCCGGAGAACGACAACATCAAGTGGGAGCGCGCGCTCACCTATCTTGATATGGCTCGCTTCAAGGAAGGATGGGAAGCCTTCGAGGTGCGCTGGAAGCAAAAGCAGATGAAGCCGCGCACCTATACCCAGCCGCGCTGGAAGGGCGAAAACTTCAAGGACAAGACCCTGCTGATCTACGAAGAACAGGGCTTTGGCGACACCATTTTGTGCAGCCGCTTTATTCCCATGGTCAAGGCGCGCGGCGGACGCGTTATCTTCGAATGCAAGACGCCGCTGCACAAGCTGTTGCAGAAACTTCCGATCGACAGGCTGGTTGAAACAGGCATAACCGATGCCGGCAAGCTGGCGGAGAATTTTGACTATCACATTCCCCTGATGAGCCTGCCCGGAATTTTCGGAACGGATTTGACCAATATCCCGCCGCCCTCCGCCCTGTTCGCGCCGCCCGCGGCACCCGCGGAAGCCCAGCGCCTGCTCGACATGCACAAGAACCGCTTTCGCGTCGGCATCGTCTGGTCCGGCAGCGTCACCTTCGCCCGCAACGGCAAGCGCGCCGTCAAGGCGGAGCGTTTCCTGCCCTTCGCGGAAATACCCGGTATCCAGCTTTACAGCCTCCAAAAGGGCCCGCGCGAAAACGAATTGCAGGAATGCGGCGGCCGCGGGCTTGTCCTGGAACTCGGCCCGCTCGTGAACGATTTTTCCGAAACGGCCGCCATCCTGAAGCAGCTGGACCTCGTCATCATGACGGACAGCTCCGTCGCGCATCTTGCGGGGTCGGTGGGCTGCCCGATCTGGAACCTGCTGTGCTATCGGCCGTACTGGCTTTACCTGTCGGACCGGGAAGACAGCCCCTGGTACCCGTCGATGCGCCTCTTCCGCCAGACGGCGGCCGGCGAATGGGATCCTGTCTTCAGGGCCGCTTACAAGGCGCTCGAACAGGCCGTGGCGGAGAAAAAGGTCGGCAAGGCGGCCTAAAAACGCCGGGCGTTATCCCCGCTCGTCCGGATATATGAAATGGTTTGCGGCCAGAATAACGACCGTCAACAGCATGAATGCCGGATAAGTATACCAGCATACATCGCCTGTCTTTGTCGTTTGCTCCATCGTATATCCAATCAGCATGGCCGAAACGAACAGCACGAGGCTCGCAAGCCAGGGAAACAATTTTCGCAGGGCGCCATTGGCCGGTTGACTGTCACTCATGTTGGTCCTCCTTACCCCTCCATTGTTTCATGGAAAGCGGGGAAGCCTTTTGACATTTATCAAAAAAGCGCGTTTAACCCGATATCAGCAGGACAAGCGCCGCGGCAATCGTAGCGACGAGAGGCAGACCGATTTTGCGCAACATGGCCTTGCCGCCCCAGACGGCGACGAGCCCGCCCTTGAACACGGTATTCGCCAATATGGCGCTGATAATGACGGGCCAGGCTTCCTGCTGCTGAAGGCCGCCCGTGGCCACCATCCGGGCCGTGGACAGGGTGATTGCATCGATTTCCGTCAGGCCGGACAGGACGCCAACCACCAGCAGGCCACCCGTCCCGAGGTAGTTTTTCGCGCAGATGGCCGCAAAAAGAACGGCTGAATACAGGAACCCGAACAGGATCGCCATCCGAAGCTCGGTCGGGTTATCCTGCCTGGGCATGCCTTTATGATGATTGCCCGCTTGCCGCCAGAGCCAGACCGTCGGCAGGGCGGAGGCCAGGAACATGACCCCCAGTGGAATCCAGACTGCGCGGAATTGCGGCGCGACGACCGCGATCTCGACAGCGACGCGCCCGTAAACCATGCCCCAGGCGACAAGAATGATGATGGTGTTTTGAAACGTGCCCTTGGCCTCTTCCTTCGAACGCTTCGCATAGGTCAGCGTCGTCGCCGTGCTGGAAATCAGGCCGCCCAGAACGCCTCCCAGCAGAACGCCTGCCTTCGCGCCATGAAATTTATATATGATGTAGCCGATAAGGCTTATCGCCACCATCAGGACGACCATCAGCCAGGTCTGATGCGGGTTGAGCGCGCCGAAGGGGCCGTAACCCTTGTCGGGCACGAGCGGCAGGATGACCAGCGAAATCAGGACAAACTGCATGATCGCCCTGATTTCCTTCGCCGTGAAACGCGAAACAAGGCCGTGCAGCTCGAGCTTGGCCTGCAGAATCACGGCGAGGCTTCCCGCAAGGGTCGCCGCCAGCCAGACCGGCCCCAGATGAACAAGAGCCCCCGTCGCGAACATCAGCATCATCGCAAATTCCGTGACCAGGCCGGAATGTGCCGGGGAAGCTACCTTGTCTTTCTTCGCAATGTCTCCCGCGACCATGGCGGCAATCGTGCCCAGAAATCCGACAGCGACGATCCAGGCGCCGTACTTGTCCGCCAGGAAGGCACATATCGTGCCAAGGAGGGAAATCAGCGCGAAGGTGCGGATTCCGCCGAGCGGCGAATCCGCCCATTGCCTCTGCAGGCCCACCAAAAGACCCAGCACCAGGGAGATGATCAATTGCTGGAATGGATGATTGTCTTCGATCCCGGTCATGCGCCCCCCGCCTCCTTCACCGTATTCGCCTCACGCGTATCATAGCATGACCTGCTGCGCGTATTCAGCTGTTGTTGCCTCCCAGCCGAATTGCGCCCGGATTTTCTCTGCAAGGCTTTCCGCGGCGGACGACTCGCCGTGCGTCACGAAGACCTTGCGCGGATGGACGGTGAAGTGCCCCAGCCACTCAAGGACTTCCGCATAATCCGCATGGGCGGACATGTTGTCGAGCTTCACGATTTCGGCGCGCACCGGACGCATCTGGCCATGAATCTTGATTTCCTTTTCGCCGCGCGCAAGCCGGTCGCCCCGCGTCCCCTCCGCTTGGTATCCGGCCAGCAGGATGGTGTTGCGCGCGTCGCCCAAGAACCGCTTCAGGTGGTGAAGAATTCTGCCCCCTGTCGCCATCCCGCTGGCCGAAATGATGACGCACGGCATGTTGGCTGCATTGTCGTCAAGCAGCCTCGACTCCTCCGTCGTCCGGACATATTCAGCTGCATCGCAGACTTCCTTGCATAGCCGTTCCGGCAGGCGATGGTCGTTTGGATATTTATGCAGGAGCTCGGCGGCGTTTATCGCCATGGGGCTGTCGAGATATATCGGCAAATGGCCGGGAATGCGTTTTTCGACCCGCAGCCGGTGCAGGTAATACATGATCGACTGGGCGCGTCCCACGGCAAAGGCGGGAATAATGATCGAACCGCCGCGTTTGACCGTCCGGTTGACGATTTGTTCAAGGTCTTCCGCCGGGTCGCTTTTGCTATGGAGGCGGTCACCATAGGTTGATTCAACAACCACGTAATCGGCGCCCTGCATCTGCACAGGCGCTTTCATAACCGGGTCGTTCTGTCGCCCGAGGTCTCCTGAAAAAAGTATGGACGTCGCCCCGTCGCTGAAGTGAATGCAGGAGGCGCCGAGAATATGGCCGGCGCGGTGAAAACTGGCTTCCAGGAATTCATTCAGTCGATGCGGCGCCGCGTAATCGACGGGCCGAAACTGCTCAAGACTCTTTCTCGCTTCCTGTTCGGTGTACAGAGGAAGGGCCGGCTTGTGTTTGGAATAGTCGTGCCTGTTGGCCCGCGCAGCATCCTCTTCCTGAAGATATCCGCTGTCCGGCAGCAGGATGCTGCAAAGGTCATAAGTCGCAGGCGAACAGTATACAGGCCCCCGAAAGCCCTCCTTGACCAGTCTCGGGATAAAGCCGCTGTGATCAAGATGGGCGTGGGTCAGCAGAATAGCGTCAACGGACGACGGCGGAATAGAAAAGGCTTCCCAATTTCGCAGCCGCAGTTCCTTGAGCCCCTGGAACAAGCCGCAATCGACCAGAAATTTCCTGCCATCATCCTCAAGAAGATACCGGGAGCCCGTCACCGTACCTGTCGCGCCGAGGAATGTCAGTTTCATTCTGGTCCCTTAGAAGGCCAATTGATCTACGCCCTTGATAGTATAGAAAGCGCCATGCCGGGTGACAATGTAACCAATTTACAGCGAAGCGATGCCGTCGAATTTTTATGGCAACCCGCCATGCAGATGTTCGCTATTCTTTCTGCGGGCGCGCAGCCTAAAATTTTGGCTTCAATTTGCCGTACGTTTTGTCCTGCGCCACCGAGTACGAAAAGACTGTCGCCTTTTTCCCGGCCTGCTGCGCCTTGTCGATGGTATCCTGCGTCCCTGTGCTTTTGTTCACCTGAAAAGCGACGATTTCGTCAGACATCGCAGCCACCACCGTATTGCGCGCGTCGTAATCCTTCTGGCAGATATCAAGCGCCGGAACGGCGGGCCCTTCAATGACGGAAGCAGGGTTTATCTTTCGCAGACCGTTGAGCTGATCGACCAGACGGTCGATCGCACCGCGCTGAACAGAAGGGTCGCCCGTGTCATACCCATCGGCCCATGCCTGAAGATGCGCAATGTAATTTTCCATCGTCGACGGCAACACGACCTGGATGCGCGTGCCGTCAGAGGCCAGTTTCAATGCCTCATCCGTCGCAAAATAGTCCACGCCTGTAGCGCCACCGGCGATAATGCCATTGCCTTCGGCCAGAATGGCGCGAACCGAAGCGCGGACATCCCGCTCGACATCCCCGTTCGTCGTCCGCCAGGTGCCGCTGATGCCGATCCAGCGCATTCGTTAACCCTTGCGCAAGCCGATGCGGATGGGAGCACGCCCTTTCCGGATCGTGCTCGCCTCGATGCTCCACTTCACCTCTTCCACCGAAGGACTGTCCTTCAGCTGGTCGGCCAGCACATTCGGCGCCAGAACGGCGGCAACATCGTCGATGCCGCCGATGTCGTTCTTCCAGTTTTCGGCTGTCATGACCCGCGCGAGTTTTCCCTGCGCTGCAATGACTTCAATCAGGGTGGGATCGTTTTCTGCCGGTTTATAGAGACATTCCTTCGCGCCCAAGCTGAGGCAGTTCTTGGCAAGATAATCCATCAACTCATCGGTCTGGCCTGCACTCGCCGCCTTATAGGCGACAGATGCAAGGCGAGAGCCAGCGGATTTGCCAAATTTCGCCGTCATCGTCTCGGGCTTCAGCTTGTTCAGATCAACTTTCGTTTTGGCTGGAACAAAGGGCTTCTGCTCCGCCGCTTTCGCCGCGGCAGGCCTGAACAACGCAGGAATGGAAAGCCCTCCAAAACCCGCTGCCGCGCACTTTTTGTCTGCTTTCTGAAGAACGTCCTTGGCATAGGCTTCTGCTGCGACACGATTGTCCTGCCAGTAGTAGCTGGCCTTGTCCCGGCGATCCGTCTCAAATATCTCGGCTGCATAGTAGATGCCGCTTACGCACGCCTTGATCTTGCGCGCGTCCTCCGCCGTGAGCTTCGCCTTCGGGTTCTCTATCTTCTCGATCAGACGGCCAATCTCCTGACGGTTCCTGGTCAGCAGCGTCTTCATCTCCGTGTCTTCGCCAGCGCCGTGATAGAACCGCACAAAGTTTGGATTGTCCTTCAGCGCCGCCGCCATCGCCGCGACGGCCATTTCAGCCGTCTCATTCGTGAAGCTGTGCTGGAGGTCTGCGCCCCA
Organism: Alphaproteobacteria bacterium; assembly: GCA_004297545.1. GTDB lineage: Bacteria > Pseudomonadota > Alphaproteobacteria > Micavibrionales > UBA2020 > JAPWJZ01. The sequence continues at coordinate 10,357 of SCTB01000167.1, read as the reverse complement.
GTGGGTGGCGAGCGTTTTGTTTCCTTTCATCGCCGCTGTGAACTTCTTGAACGCGTCGGGAAAAAGCGCCCAGCACTCCATTCTCAGATCGGCGATAGATTTGTTCTGGGCAATTGCGGCGCCCAGTTCGGATATATCGTTCCGTTGGGCGGAGAAAGGCGTAAATGACAGGTCCACTTCGACAATGCTGCGCGTCGTCCTGATCAGGTCGCATAGTTTTCTGTAGGCAACCTGTTCCTTGCCCTCCTTTGCGCCGACGACCCGCATGCCGCAATGGCCCAGGCCCAGCGTTTCAACGGTGTCATTCGCCTTCATGGCGTCGCAGATACTGCCTATGCCTTCGTCTGCAATTGCATTATTGGGCAGATAGAAGGCTTTCAGAGATTTGTTGACCTTGAGGGCCTTGGCGAAATGTTTCGCGCCCTCATCGCCCACTTCACAATTCTCAACCCTCAGTTCCCGCAGGGATTTGCTTTCAGCAACAGCCTTCGAAAGAAGGGCCATGCCCTCGTCGCCCATTTTTGCAAAGACAAATTTAATGGCTCCCAGCGTGTTGTTCGCGGCAAGGCCCTTGCAGACCTCTCTCATGCCTTCCACGCCAAGATCGGTGCAGATGATATTCAGCTCGTCCAGCCCGCGGTTCTTCGCCAGTAGGCGCTGAAAAATACGGCCTGCCGTCGCGCCTTTTACGTCGCAGTTAGGAACTTCGAACTTCCTGACGGTATGATTATGCGCAAGCGCCTCGGCGATGGCCGCCAGATGTCGCGCCTGGACGTCCGGATTGCTCCAGTCCGTCTGAGGACCTTGATAAGGGTGGTATTTGAACTCCGTCAACGTCGGGTCGTTCTGCCGGATACGGGCGACGGTTTCCGCCAGATTGTCAGCGCCGACTTCTAAAAGCTTGTCTGACATGATTATCTCCTCCTCTTGGCCTTCAGGGGCGCAGCGGCAACATATACCGGCGCCACCGGCGGCACATGTTCAACATCGGTCATGATCGTGCCCAGAGATCGCTTCATATCCTTGCTGCGGCGGACATCCTCGCCATTGCGCAGCAGGAACGCAGCCTTGATCGCATCGACCGTTTCCGTCGGAAGCATCGTCTTTTCAATGAATGCGTCAATCGTGTTTGCCGCGGCCTTGGCGGTGTAATCCACATGCATGATGCCCTGACGCTTCATCAGGCTGTTGAAGTCCCTCGACACCGGCCCGGAAACGACAAGAGTATCCCCAAGGCCCTTCAGGACATGGACAATCTCGGGGCTGCCGTCACGCTGGACCAGCAGGCTGGTCACGCCGACGCCGGCATCTCCGCCGTTCTCGGCGATCTGCATCGAAAGGCTCTTGCTGCCCGAAGGTTTTTTCGCCGTGACGGAACCCCATATATCGTTGAGGGTTTTGGCCGCGATCACCGGCCAGGCGATGGGGATCATAACGCCTTCATACGTAGCGAGTTCCTCAACGCCGGGCAGGTCGGTCTCCTTGACCTTCGGATTGATGGAGTCGACAAGGCGGCCCAGCGCAAAGGGATTTTCGGCGATGCCGTCCGCATCTGTCCGCGCAATGAGAGCTTGTCCTGCCTGAGGCTGAAGCGAGGCCGCTTCCTTGGAAAGACGCATCAGGTCGTCAAGGCTTAAGATCGCATCGGGTCTGGCGCCGCCCTTGAGCAGCTTCGCCATATCCGAACCTGCCGCCTGCAGTAGGGCGTCGCGAACAATGCGCGCTTGCTCCGAAGAATTCTCGAGCCTGTCGAGATCGTAAAGCGACGCGATGCTGGCGACGCCGCCGCGGGCGCTGTCGTTCAGTTCGCGCGCGCCGATGCCGTTGTCCGCGGCTTCCTTGAGGGCAAGCTTCAGCAGTTGCTGGCACTCGCTGGTCGCGATGCTCCGCGTTCCGGCATCCGCCGGGACGATCACCTGCTTGAGCCACTTCAGGATATAGCTTTCGAGCCTTTTTCCGCGATCGCCCATCCGGTCGCTGAAGTCCTCCGTTTCCTCATCCGCGGCTTCCTCGGTCGCGAATGCCCCGGCGAAGGCCCGGGCAAGGTCCTGGATATTGGACGGCGTTTCAGCCTCCGGCTCGACGGCCCCGGCCTTCTCGATCAACTTGGTCGGAAGACGCAGGTCGATCTGGATCTCACGCAGGTAGGCTTCGTATTCCGGGCTCAGGTTTCCGCCTTTGTGGAAATCTGAATCGGGATTGAGAAGCGCGCCGAGGCGGTCGAAAAACGTCCCCAGCTGGTTTGCCATCTGCATGATGCGCGGCGCAATGTCGGCGTTCTGCAGCTCTATCGGCGCGCTGCCAAGAAGCGCTTTTTCTTCGTCGGTGCGGGCCATGGAGTAAATGTGGGTGATGGCCGCCTTCAAAAGTTCCGACGACTTGTCGTAGATGTTTCCGCGCGTCGCTGCGTCGTAGCCCGCATGATAAATCTGCATCAGCGGCGCGCCGACGAGGTAACCCGCAATACGGTCCGCATAGTCGCTTTCATCCTGGTCCGGAACCGTCCGGATATCCAATTGGACGCCGAAGCGCGACATCAGGGCGCGGTCGAAGCTGCCCCGCGCCATGCCCCGCGCGTTGGGGTTAGCGGTAAAGTTCACGCGGAACGTCGGCGGCAGGTCGTGGCGGTGAAACGTCATTTTCCTGTTCTTGCCGCCCACCAGCTCGATACTGGGAACTTTCGGGTCGGCCAGAAATGCCACGAATTCGAACAGCTTTTCCAGCGATCCCTGGTCCTCGCTGTTGGCGTTGATTTCATCCATCAGCACGGGGCGGCCAAAATCCGCCGAAGACGGATCCATGGCGCGGATGGCGATGCCGTCGCGTGTCGTGATGCCAATCTGGATGCCGCCTTCGCTCATCTTGATGCCTTCATTGCTGCAAACCTGGCGAAGCGTTTGCGCGATGATTTCCGTCTGGTAGGTCTGCTGCTGCACCGTCGTGCCCGTGACGCGCAGGCCGTCCCAGTTGATGGCAATTTCGGTTTCTCCCGAGGGGGTTACCGTGCCGGTAAAGGCGTCTCCCAGCGCATTGCGCAGGATTTCGATGCTTTCGGGCTGCAGTCCCTTGCCGCCCTTGTTGCCCTGCATGATGCGGGCGTCGATCGCCGCCCGCTCCTGCATGGCGCTGCCGGTATCGAACACGGTTTCGGAGAAAATCGAGCCGACGTCGACGCCCTTACAGTTCAGGTACAGGTTTCCCTTCGGGTGCACGAGGCTGCCGAGAAGCTTGAAAAGGAAGCTTTTACCCACGCCGGGACCGCCGACATAACCGCTGATAAAGCTGTTGTTCTGCCAGTCGGAACGGCTGGGGTCGCGCGCCTGCAGCTCGTGAATGAGGAATTCGGCCATGTTGCGCGAGGGATAATTACGCATCAGCTCGGCGTAGATGCGTTCGTCCGCACCGATGCGGTCCTTGTCCGATACCGGGGCGTCTGCGCCGCTGCGGCTGATGTCCGGGCGCATCGTGTAGAACGACAGCGCGCCGCGGGCGCCGATCAGGGCGCCGCCCTTGCCGGATTTCTTGTCCCAGACCGGCAGGGGGAAACGCCTTGTTCCCAGTTGCACCTTCGTGAACTTGCTCTTTTCGTTGTCGGTCATGGCGATACTCTCCTCTGGAATTCCTTCAGTGCCTTTTCAAATTGGGTCTTTTTCGCGCCGCGCGTCACCGCTTCGGCGGGCTTCAGGCTTTTCAGTCGCGCATCAACCATGTCGATCAGGGCATTGTGAATGCCGTCGTTCACGTTGATGGTGCGGCAGCTGATCCGCTTGCGGCCTTCACCGGCGCAATTGGAAACGGTGCTGACAATCGGGGGCGCTTCGCGGCCCTGATCGATCAGCAGGAAATCGATGGTCAGTTGGCTGCAAAGCTCATGCATTATCTTCGTTGCGGCCTGCGCAAAGGGCCCGTCGTTGAAGTAGCCGTCGGACAGGACGATGGCATGCGACATGCCGGTCTTTTCGGCCGTGCTGTTACGGGACGTAACGTAACGGGTCAGCATGTCGCAAAGAGCCGGTGACAGGAAATCCTGCCCTCTGCCCATGACCTGCCGGATCTGCAATATATTTGTGCTGATCTGTTCCGCACTCCGGCCGGGCCTTGCGATCGGCGTCGGGGTCGGCATGCCCATGGCCGTAATGCTGAGATTCACGCCCTTCACCTTGCGCGCAGCCTCGAACAGGCAGCAGGCCCCGAGCAGCGCCTGCTCGAAGGGCGCTCCGGTAAGGGAACCAGAAATATCGATAATAATTTCAATGTCGATGTCCGGAACCGACTTTTCCTTGCGGGCGTCCAGCTTGTAGTTCTTGAAATCCGATAGGCGCGGCGTTTTGCCCGACGCCAGATTTGTGATACCACGCTGCAGTTTCGCTGCATCGAGCCGGGCAATGTTGCCATCCACCGGAACGAGGCTGCGCTCCGGGGAAGTGGTTTTTGTATGCATGGTCTGCCGCTCATGCATCTTCCGGATGTCTTTTCGCAGCACGGCAATCGTGTCCAGATGCGGCGCAACAAGCCTTTCGTATTCGTTCAGATCAACCGGCTGCAGGTCTTTCGGCTGGGGCGGTTGGGCATCCGCGCCATTCATGCCGTCCGGTACGCCTTTGCCGCCCTGCTGCGGCTTTCCGGCTTTGTTAAAAGGTTTGCCAAGTCCTTCTTTCTGATCCGGCTGTTCGTTTCTGCTATCCACCAGCTCGGAGACGGTCGGCGCTTCACCCGGCGCGTCCGGGTCCTGCTCTTCGGAAGGCGTTTTCATCTCCTGCGGCGTCTTCGGCGGCAGTTTCATGTCGGAGGTGGGATCTTTGCCGGATTTTTCGCCGGTTGGCCCCTTTCTATCCTTTTCTTGCGCCGGACCGGGCTGCGGTGCTGCGGGAGTATCGCCCTCTTTCTTCTCTCCCTCGGTCTCCTTGGGTTTCTTTTCTTGCTGTCCCGCGCCTTCAGATGACTTCTCCTGCGGGTTGGCGTCTTCCTCGCTGCCCTTGCCCTTGGATGATTTTTTACCTTTCGGTTTTTCCTGCTTCTGACCGTCTTTCTTCTTTCCCTTGCCACCGGGATTCTCGCAGGTTCCGTCGCTGCAGGAGCTTTCCTGCGGCTCTTCCTGTTGCGGCTGTTCCTGCTGGTTACCTTCTTGTTTTTCGCCCTTTTCCGGCTTGTTTTTCTGCTGGTCGCCCTTCTTCGACTCGCTGTCCTGCGGCTTCTGGTCCTGCTGCTCTTCTTTCTCGCGCTTCTTCTCTTCCTCTAGCTCTTTCCGCAGCTTCTTCTCGGCTTCTTTCTGCAACTCTTCGACAAGCGGCTTGATAAAATGCTGGTAGATTTCCTCACCAACCTGACAGCGTTTCTGCCAGAACTCCTTGTTCTTGGCGATGAAATGGTCTTCGCCCAGCAGCATTTCTGCCGGCCTTGGCTGCAGCTCTTCCATCTGCCGGCACAGACCGGTCAGGTCCTGCAGCGCTTTCCAGCCTTTTGTGCCGTTGACTTCCTTAATCCAGTCCGGCTCCACGCCCAGCGTGCGCCAGCCTTCCGGCGTGTCCGGAAAAAATCCGTTGTTTTTGAAGAGGGATTCCCTGATCGCGCGTTTGACATTGATAAAGAGATCCCGGGGGGATGGCTTGGTGTTTTTGACGTCGGCAACCTGCCCTGCTCCGGCCATCACGCCGAAAAATACCGCCTCGACGTGGTTCAGGGACAGGCTGTAATCTTCCGACCCCGATGCGCCGCGACTGATGACAAAACGGTTGGCATAGCTGTTTTCCGCCTCGTCAAAAGTCATGAAGCGGTGTTTCCATTCTATATCGAGCAGGGCATAGCGGATGCGGTCTTCATCTGTGACGCCGCTATGCTTTGCCTTGATGGTTTCCATTTCCTTTTCAACCGCCTGTATCTCCGGCGGGAAGGCAAGGCTGCCGAGGGCATGGGCCACCTCGTGCATCATGGCCGACCGGGCTTTTTCAACGCCCAGCAGCAGCATCCAGACGGGGTCCAAGTTGACGTATTTCTTGCTAAATTCACAATAATAAGCGACAGCAGGATAACCTGACGGGGGCGCCTTGAGTGTCACTTTGTAATCTTTGAAGCCAATCTTGCGGAATGAACGATACAATTCATAGGCGCTTTCCTTCCGCTCTTCCTGAACGACCGGATGACCTGTGATCTGCTGCCAGAGCTTCGTGCGATCAACCATTCCGGTCTTCAGCGCAAGCGTAGCCAATACCGCCGCCCATAAGGTCGCGGCAAGAGGCTCTTTCAACTCTGGCGTGCCGAGCGCCTCGCCTGTGGCAAGCGCCTGAGCCGCTTTTTTGTATTCTGTTGCAATGAATGAAGATTTTGCGGGGTCGATGCCGGCCAGCTTGTCCGCAATTTCTTTGAGGTCGGCATCAGCAAGCGTCCGCGCAGAAAAACGCATCGCAATGTCCTGACGGACTTGCGTCAACGGGCTTTGTATCAGCTTTGCATACGACTGAGACATGCGTATTTCTACACCCTCTTAGGCCTCAGGCTTTTTGTTTTAACCATGAAATGCCTGAACATTTTTCACGGCCTTGGTTTTCTTTGGAATGCAATGAGAACAAAGGCGGGATAGGCCCCCTGTTCCTGGCAGATGCACTCTGACTTGTCCGCCACATTAGACTATAGACATATATTATGTCAATGACATATACTTAATATGCTGTTTTTATTGATTATTTTTTTAGATTAGCCAAAAAAAAGCGAGGGTCCAGGTTAATTTCCCGGACCCTCTGTTGAATTCAGCCAAGACAGATTAACGGTTGCCCGCGTTATCCGGTAACGGTGACGTTGGTCCCTTCAAAGAAGAGGCTGACCGGGTCCAGGCTCGAAGTGTTGTAATTCGCCAGGTTCGCAACCGTCGTCCAGACAGCGCCGCCCACGGCGCCGTTGACATCGACCTGCACCAGCAGATCGGCGCCTGAAGCCGTCACGCGCGCGAAATCCGCCACGTTGCTGCCCACGCCGAAGTTCGTGTCGAGCAGCGCGCTCAGGTCGAGTTTGTCGCCTTCGACAAAGCTGTAGTCGATAATGGCATCAATGCTGAGGGTTTCCGTCATAAAGAAGGTGTCACCGCCACGCCCGCCCGAAAGGACGTCCGCGCCGATGCCGCCGATCAGCACATCCTGACCGTCGCCCCCCAGCAGCAGGTCGCTGCCGCTGCCGCCGCCCAGCAGGTCGTCGCCCGCAAGACCGACGAGCACATCGTCGCCATTCAGGCCGCCCGCGCCCCCGGCGCCTCCGGAGAGAACATTGCTGCCGGCCGTGCCGATAACAAGGTCATCAGCCGTGTCGGCGTCCGGCGTTGCGTCAAGCGGAGGGAGGGCGTCAAAGAAGGAATTGATCGAAACCTTGCCCGTGCCGTAGCCGGTGGCCAGGAAGATGTTTGCGACTTCGAAGTTGGTGACGTCCGCGTTCCATGCGGAGTCGCTAAGGCCGAGTGTATCGCCGCCGGGCGTGCCGTCGAAGTACGCGCGCAGATCGTCCTGATCGGCCGTGACGGCAAGCGCCGCGGCCAGCTGGTCCGGCGTCATCACGATATTGATGGTGTCGGTTCCGACCGCGCCGCCGTTGTAAACAACTGCTGTGCCTGCGAGCGGCTGATGGCTCCAGGACGTCGTCATCACGTCGTTGCCATCCGTGGACGGGCCCCCGGGCTGGCCGCTCGGATCCGTATCGATGTCCGTGAAGTTCACGCTAAAAAAGTCATTCGAGCTGTCACCGGTTCCGGAGCCGGTAAAGGTGGGACTGATCGACGTGATGTTTATCGGAGTCTCGATGACGACATTGCCGCCCGAAAGGGTGCCGTTATCGTCAATCGTGACGGTCAGGACGCCGGACTGGCCCGAACCACCGTTCGGATCCCAGGTAACCTTGCCGCCATACAGGAAGGCGTTGATGTCGGCTATCGTGCCGTCGAGCGTCATGACGCTGGTGCCGCTGCCGCCGATAGTGACGCCGCTGGAAGAGGTCGCAACCAGGCTGTCGACCACGTCGTCCATGCCCAGGGTCACGCGCACGGTAGCCGTTGCGGAATCCGCGTCCTGGAAGCTGATTCGGTTGATGGGCGAGAATATGCCGCCGGCGTTATCGGTCCAGTACAGGATGTCCGGTGCGGTGATGATGGGGGAGGAACCGACGGGGCCGTCTGTGATGCCGTTGATGGTGATGGTTTCAGTCTGCGCCACGCTGCCGCCGTGCCCGTCGTCCACAGTGTAGGAGATGGTGATGGTCGTGTGATCACCTGTATTCAGGGGGTCGAAAGCCGCATTTGTGGGATCGACGGTGAGGCTGGAACCGGACAGGCTGAGGCCCGCGGGCGCTGAGGCCGAAGCCGCGCCGCCGTTGACGGAATAAGTCACGTCCGAGATGCCAAGCGTATCGCCCGTATCGACATCCGACACGCCGGACAGCAGGTTCACCGAGAAAGAGGGGTCACCTTCGGTTGCGGAGGCCGTCAGGGCCGCTGCGACCGTGGGGGCATCGTTCGTGCCTGTAATGGTGATCGTCTCGGTCTGCGACACGGTGGCGCCTTGCGCATCCTCTATGTCGTAAGAGACGACGACGGTCGTGCTCTGACCAACGCCGAGGTGGTTGAAGGAAGCGTCGGACGGATCGACTGTCAGCGTCACGCCGGACAGGCTGACGCCAGCCGGTGCGATGGCGGAAGCAGCACCGCCGTCGACGGAATACGTCGCATTCACAACACTCAGCGTTGCCGTTTCACCATCATCGAGATCGGATGCGCCAGCCAGCAGGTCGGCGGTAAAGGAAGCATCGCCTTCCGCAACCGAATCAGCAAGCGCCGAAGCGACGGTAGGCACGTCATTGGTGCCTGTGATTGTGATGGTCTCGGTCTGGGCAACCGTCGCGCCATGAACATCTTGAACATTATAGGAGACAGTGATCCTCGAGGTCTGCCCAGCCGCCAGATGATTGAAGGCAGCATCGGACGGATCGACTGTCAGCGTCGCGCCGGACAGGCTGACGCCAGCCGGTGCGGTGGCGGAAGCAGCGCCTCCGTCAACGGAATAAGCCACATTCGCCACGCTCAGCGTCGCCGTCTCGCCGGTGTCGACGTCGGAGGCGCCTGCCAACAGGTCCGCCGTAAAGGCAGCATCTCCCTCAGCGGCCCCGGCTGTCAAAGCGCCTGCAACCGTGGGTACATCGTTGGTGCCGGTAATGGTGATAGTGATGACCTCGGTATCTGTGCCGTCTTCCGAAGTGACAGTAAGCGTATCCGTCAGGATCGCGCCGTCCGGCAGCGCCTGGATGACGGAGCTCGCGTTATCCAGCGTATAGGTCCACTGCCCGTTGGCCAGGACTTCGAAGGTGCCGTAGCCGCTGTCTCCTGCCGTGCCCGCCGCGACGGGTTGTAATTCATTCTCACCCATGTCAACGTCGGAAACCGTCAGCGTGCCGCTGGCCGTTATGGTGGTGTCCTCCACCACCGCGCCGGTTGCGGTGCCGGAAATGGTGGCAATGTCATTCTGGCCGTAAATGTCGATATTCACATGCGCCCAGCTGAGCGTGCCGTTGCCAAGGCGGATGGCGTATACAAATGTATCGGTGAAGTGGTCATCTGCGCCAAGGCTGTCAATGCCGCCGGCGCCCAGTTCCGGAGCCAGGTTAAGTTCAATCTTGCCGCTGTTGATCCGCGCGTAGTTGCCCGACGCGGTCAGCTCCCAGGCCGAAATACCGTTGACCAGATTATCGCCGTTCAGCAGGTCGGTCGGGTTGAGGGCATTGCCGTTCCCATCATCGATGGAGTAAAGCGTTTTTGCTTTGCCGCCCAGGTCATTGGCCATGACATCCAGCGTGAGAAATCCCGTCGTCGAATTATAGATATTGGACTGAAGCAGCGTGTCCTCGTTCCACGTGTAGTTGTCATCTCCCGCCTGCGGTGTATTGGTAAAGGAAACTTTGCTGATAGCCATGGAACACACTCCTTGAAATGCACTATTACGGACCGGTGAGAAGACGCCGCTTTGTTTTTGAGACGCAAAATTCTGGCGTTACCCACAACAACGGCATTGCGGATGTAATTACATAACTCATTTTCGGGTGTGGGGCCACGAAATAATTTTCCGCTGCAGGAATAAAAAACAACTGGATTATAAGCATCTGATAGATTGGCATAAACTGGCGTTCAATTATTCGGTCTTCTGGTGTCTTCGTCCCCCCTCTTTGCCTTTCTATTGCCTCCTTAAACATCTACCCTGCGCCGCAGAATCACGATGTGCACAAATATTTAATGTCGTTCCATGCCGCATGGTGACTTGCGAAGGACCTGACACTCATGGGCGTGCTCTGCTCTCCCTTTTACCCTCAGCCTTCGGCTGTGCTAGAGTTCCTA
>SCTB01000166.1 GCA_004297545.1 Alphaproteobacteria bacterium | reverse complement strand
CGCCAGTCGATGTCACGCGGCTGGTCGCCATGCTGGTATTGCCGGAACTGCCAGAAGGTCTCGCCCTGCCCCACGCGACGGCGGCCATGCAGGCCCTTCATGAAGGTATGGGCGACCTTGTCCGCCTCGAGCAGCAAGCCCGGCAGGTTGCCGGCGATTTTTTCCGCTTTCGAGAGCGTTTCGTATTTATCCGTCACGCCGCCCCCTTCTGCCGCACCAGCACCGCCGCGAAAAAACCGTCGGTATCGTGCCGCGCCGGCGTCAGCTGCAGATACTTGCCCGCGCCCGAGACATTGATGATTTCATTGGCAGGCTTCACCGTAAAGTCCTTGTGCGCCTGCAAAAAGTTTTCGACCTGCGTTTCGTTTTCTTCCGGCAGCAGCGAGCAGGTCGCGTAGACCAAACGCCCGCCCGGCTTGACCATCCGGTACGCGCTCTCGAGGATATCTTTCTGCAGCGGCACCAGCGTCGACAGGCCCGGGCCGAGCTGCCGCCAGCGCTTGTCCGGGTCGCGGCGCCAGGTGCCGGTGCCCGTGCAGGGCGCATCGACCAGCACCAGGTCGAAATGCCCGACATGGCGCTTCACGAACTTGTCGCGCTCGCTGGTCAGCTCGCGCGTCTCGATGTTGTGCAGCCCTGCGCGGCGAAAACGCTCCTTCGCGCGCATAAGCCGCCCGCCCAGCACGTCCATGGCGACGATGCGGCCCTTGTTGTTCATGGCAGCGCCCAGCGCCAGCGTCTTGCCTCCCGCGCCCGCGCAGAAATCGACCACCTGCTCCCCCGGCTGCGCGTTGGCCACCAGCGCCACCAGCTGCGAGCCTTCGTCCTGTATCTCGAAATACCCGTCCTTGAACAGGTGGTGCTGTGATATCGGCGGGCGGTTGAAGACGCGGATGGACAGGGGCGACAGCTTTCCCTTCTGCGCGTCAAAACCGTCCTGCTTGAGCTCTTTCAGAACTTCGTCGCGCCCCGCCTTCAGCGCGTTGACGCGCAAATCAAGCGGCGCGGGATGCATCATGGCGTCCATTTCCGTCTCGAATTTCCCGTCCAGCGCCTGTTGCAGCGGCTCGAAGGCCCATTCGGGACATTCCATGCGCTCCCGCATCGGCATGTCGGGATGGATGAGGTCTTTTCCCTCGACGCTATTGGCCAGCTTGAGCTCCTGCTTCGACAACGGCGGCGGGCAGTATTGCTCGCCGGAAAAGGCATTGGCGAGCGACGAAAAACTGTGCTCCCGGTCGAAAAGCAGCGCGGCAATGGTCAGCGTTCGGGCATTCACCTCGCAGTCGGCCCTGGTTATCCACCAGCCGAGGCGGTGATATTCGCGCATGGTGCGGAACAGCCGGTTGTTGATGGCGGCGCGATCCTTGGAGCCGATAAAGCGCCGCGCCCGGAAATAGGCGCTGGTCAGCGTATCGGCCGGCCGGGGCGTGGAGATGATCTCCCCCAGCAAGTCTATAACCGCCTGTATCCTTGCGGATGGTGTCATGGCCGGCCATCCATTCCCGGTTGTTACTTGGTGCGCACGAATTCGGCGCGTTCGCTCATGGACTTGATGTCCCTGGCGCCCGTATAAGCCATGGCCGTGCGCAGGCCCGATACCAGCTGGTTGACCATATGCACGACCGAACCGCGATAGGGCACCGACGTGTCGATGGGGTCTTCGTCCAGCTTGTAAGGGTCGCGCATCATGGGCGATGCGGAAGGCCGGTGCTGCGCCTTGGCGGCAGGGTTGACGACCTTGTAGGCCTGCCCGCCGGTGTAGACGATTTCGCCGGGCGCCTCGTCGGTGCCCGCGAAGAGATGACTGATGACGACCGCTTCCGCGCCCGCGCCGATCGCCTTGGCAAGGCTGGCCGGGCATCCCACCCCGCCGTCCACGATGACGGGCACGTTCGACATTTCGCAGACCTCGACGACATTCAAGATCGCCGTCAGCTGCGGCACGCCCACGCCGGCGAGGCTGCGGCTCGCGGCATGCGACGTGGAACCGACGCCGACTTTAATGGCATCCGCGCCGGCATCAATGAGGCTGCGCGCGGCATCTGCCGTCACGACATTGCCCGCCACCACCTGAACATCGTTCGAGCGCTGCTGGCGGATCTGGCTGACAGTGCCCACGGCGTCGCGCGTATGCCCGTGGGCGACATCGACAAACACGACGTCAAGCCCGGCATCCGTCATGGCGGCGGAGCGGTCAACCGCATCCTTGCCGAGCGTCACGGAGGCCCCGACGCGGAGCCGCCCCTGGCTGTCGCGCGCGGCATTCGCATAGCGCGACATCTTCTCGATATCCTTCACGGTGATCAGGCCCGTGCACTTGCCCTGCTCGTCGACGACGACAAGCTTTTCGATGCGGTGCTGGTGCAGCATCTGGCGCGCCAGAGACTTCTCGATCTTGCCCTTGACGGTGATGACGTTCTTCGACATCAGTTCGCTCACCGGCTTCGCGTAATCCTCGAAAAAGCGCAGGTCGCGGTTGGTGATGATGCCCACCACTTTCTGGGTGGCGTCGATCACCGGCAGCCCGGAAACCTTGTAGGTGGTCATGAGGTCAAGCGCCTCGGCCACGCTGGAATCCGGGGAGACGGTGATGGGGTTCTGCACCATGTCGCCTTCGGCGCGTTTCACGCGGCGCACTTCCTCCACCTGCTTGCCCAGCGGCATGTTGTCGTGGATGACGCCGACGCCGCCCAGCTGCGCCAGCGCGATGGCCATCGTGCTCTCGGTGACGTTGTCGATGCCGGCGGAAACGAGCGGGATGCCGATTTCGATCGTCTTGGTCAGCCGCGTTTTGGTGACGACATCGCCCGGCTTGACGCTGGTTTCCCCGGGCAGCAGCAGCACATCGTCAAAATTCAAGGCTTCGCGGATGGCGGCGTTTCTTTTCATATAAAAATTCCCCTTAATTCCCTCTTTCGCGGGCATGGCCTGCAAAGTGATATTGATTTTATCCGCGAAAACCCAGCGCCACAACATACATTTCCGATGAATCGGCGCGGCTGGCGGGGGGCTTGACGTGCTTTACTTTGGCGAAGTCTTTCTTGAGCAGGTTAAGTAAATCCCGCTCCGCCCCGCCCTGGAAAACCTTGCACAGGAAAGTGCCGCCGGGCAGCAGCACTTCGCGCGCGAATTCATAGGCCGCCTCTGCCAGTCCCATGATGCGGATATGGTCGGTTTCGCGGTGGCCTGTCGTGGGCGGCGCCATGTCGCTCATGATCACATGCGCCTTGCCGCCGATGGCGTCCTTGAGCTTCTGCGGCGCTTCGTTATCCATAAAGTCCATCTTGATAAAGATCGCCTCGGAAACCGGCTTCAGGTCGAGATAGTCGATGGCGACAACCTTGCCGCCGTTGACGCCCGGTTTCACGATCTCGCAAACCACCTGCGTCCAGCCGCCGGGCGCAGCCCCCAGGTCGATGATCTTCTGCCCCGCGCGGAACAGCTTCAGCTCCTCGTTCATCTGCAAAAGCTTGAAGGCCGCGCGGCTGTGATAGCCCAGCTCCTTCGCCTCGGCCACATAGGGGTCATTCAGCTGCCGCTCCAGCCAGCGCGCGGAAGAGACGGTGCGCCTGTCCCGCGTCTTCACGTTCACTTTCTTTTGCATACGCTTCGGATTGCGGGGGTTGCGGGGAGGTGTTTTGCCGGTCATGCGTTGCATTCTTTCTTGTCCTCCCCTTTGGGGGAGGAAGGGGCCCGTTGCTTTATATGCGCATGCGCAGCATGCGTGCAACGGGGAGGTTGGGGGTACTTGGTCCCGCCAAAGCTATTATTGCACGGAGTACCCCCATCTTCCCACGCCTTCGGCGCGGGCCCCTCCTTCCCCCAAAATGGGAAGAGAAAGAGCGCCAACCCCCAACAAAACCGCCAAAAAACGGGTTATATTTGACATAATTATACAGCCGTTGTACCCTTTTCCATCAACTGATGAGCACCCCATGATTTTCTCTCCCCCATGCCGCAATCCCTCCCAAGGGCCAACCCCGGAAGAGATCAAGGCGTTTTTCAAGGCGATCCACGCGAACAGTCCGGGCCCCTTCCAGGATTTTCTGAACAAGCACCGCAAGGCCGCGACGCTGGTGCGCGAGCCGGAAACGGGCGCGACGCCGCTGATGGCGGCGGCAAAACGCGGGTACCTGACAATGGTGGAAGATTTGCTCTACGGCTCGGCCGAGGTGAATGCCTCAGATGCCGTGGGCTGCACCGCCCTGATGCTGGCCGCCATGCAGAACAAGTTCAACATCGTGCGCCTGCTGGTCGAAAAAGGCGCGGACCTCGAGATGAAAACCGTCATCGGCGCGACCGCGCTTGTCTTCACCACCTACGACAACGCGGTGGAATCCGCGCGCATCCTTCTGGCTGCCGGCGCCGACACCGGCGTGCTGGAAGACCACCACTGCACCGCCATGATGCGCGGGCTGATGAACGAGAGACTGGCCGCCGCCGGCACGCCCGCGGGCGCCGTGCTGTCCCGCAGCGAAAAAGACGTGAAGCGCAAAATGGCGCTCGAATTCGCCAAGCTGAAAGGCGGCCTCACCGGCCCCGCCAACGACGCCACTCCCGAAAAGAAAACCCGCCTCCTTGATGATCCGCGGGTAACTGGCAAAAGCAGCGCGTAGACTGAATCGCCACCCCGACGAAAGTCGGGGTCCAGTCATTAAAACTTCTATCTCTAAAATTATGCGGTAGAGGTTATATCAACTGGACCCCGACTTTCGTCGGGGTGGCGCAATTTTATGACCCGCGCGCGACGGGGAAGAGTGGGGCGTAGGCGCTGCAGGTATAATCATTTTCATTGTGTAGACTAAATCGCATTGAAGAATGAGAAAACACCGTCTGGATCTTCGAGCAGTCTTAGGCCTCTGCTTTCGACGATGCAAGGGTTTCGGGGGTCGATAACTTCAAACCCGCTTCCTATCCATCCAAAAAGAATTGTTTTTGCGGAGCCTTCGAACTTTTTTAGGTAGGCAAGCGCGGCCAAATGCTGCTCTTTTGTCGGCGTTCCTCTTGCCTTCCACCAAATAAACCACTCAAGCCAATATTTGCCCCTCAGCCGCTGTAACGTACCATGAACTTCGAACTGTTTACAGTCACCCATGTAAGGGTCCTCGTAGCCGTTCTTACCCGGCTCAGGTCGCACGACGAGAATATAGTCCGTATCCGACAGCAGGGTTAATTTCTGAACATGTACATCCTGACCGCTGCCGCCAGCAAAGGCGGGGGCAGAGAACAGAATAAGCGTCAAAAATAGGGTCAACAATCGCATGAGAAAAATGTGTGACGATGTTTCTTCCGTTAAAATAAGATACTACCCCATCGCATGAACGCGCTGCTTGAAATTCTCTATCGCGCGGTCGAGTTCGCGGCTTATAACCTGCCATTTCGTGTCATCCGCGAGCGCCTGTTCTTTGCCGTCCCTGCGGGCGGCTTCGAGCATGGCGCGCTTGCGCTGGTAGAGGGTGATGTAGCTGACCGTCAGCGCCGCCAGCTCGGCATCCATGGTTTCAATCGTCGATCTCAGGTCCTTCAGCCGCCGCGTGTGTGAATTTTCGAGGCGCAGGTTATGTGCCACCAGAAACCAGACGACGGCTTCCCAATCGTGTTCTTCGTTCTCGATCGCTGTCATTTTGCCACCGGTATTGTGAATTCCGCGCCACCCCGACGCCATGCATTGCATGCGGTGCATGACAGTCGGGGGGCGTACAGGGCGAGTATAGAGATAATTTAAACGACTGACAAAACGGGCTATTTTGATTTTACTTAATTCTTGACTTATCCATAATATTTTGCAATAATCACGCAAATTCATTCTGTTAGGAGGTTTTTTGATGGCTGAATACACGCCCGAGCTCGACAAGCTGATCAGCGACTACGGCAACTTCTTCGAGAAGCAGTTGAAAGACATGCTGAACCCGAAGACCAATGCCGTCGCTTCCACCCTGCGCATCGCCTTCCGCATGAAGACGACGGGCGTGCCCTTGCGCGACAAAATCTTTGCAAAAACCGGCTGGGACGTCGCCAACGAGACGGAAAAACATCTGGCCGCCCTGGTGGAAATGGCCGAACAAAACGGCAGCAGGTCCGGCGACAAGCTGAAGGCCGCCCTGCCCGTCTATATCCAGATGACGCAGGCGCTGGAACACCTGCCGGATGATACCAGCATTATCAAGGGTATACGCCACGCCAAAAAGCTGAATCTGGCATTCTAGGAATTTACCTAACGCATTGACATATATATAAGCCGCTGCTAGCGTGGGCTCCTCAGGAACAAACTCTCAGGAGCTTCATCCGCTATGGCTCAACGGACGCCCGAACCCGAAGCCCGCATCCGCCCGCGGCATCCGCACGAAAGCCATGCTTGCCAAGAGCAAGGGCATCCAGTATTGAGGGTTATCATTCATCACAGCAGAAAACAGGTGGCTCCATGACCGAGTGGAATCCGAAAACCGAACAGCTTATCCGCGACCTCTCCGACTATATCGACGCGCAATTCCGCGACATTATCGACCCGAAAGCCTCGACGATGGGCACCTCCTCCCGCGTCGCCTTCCGCCATGCTTCCACCGGCAGGAACCTGCTGGAACGCGCGCGCGACGAACTGGGCATGGGCCCTACGACCTGGGACGCCGACTGCGAACGCATCATCAGGCTCTGCAAAGACAACGGCAGCAACGCCGCCGACAAGCTCGAAAAAATCGTGCCGGTGGTCAAGCAGCTGTCGAAGGAATTCGGCATCGGCCCCGGCAGCGAGCCCCCCGGTAAGCTGGAACAGCTGAAGCGCCTGAAGCAGGTGAAGAAAAAAGGCATCAAGATCGACTGATTATTTATCTGCCGTAAAAATGCAATTCGCACCGTTGCGCAGAGCGGCTGGTTTCTTGGCCAGCCGCTCTTTCGTATCCGCGTGAAAGCGCGCGATGCGCAGGGACCTGTCGGCGCCGTGAACGATGTAGGGCGCGTTTTTATAGTTGATAAGGCCGCTGAACGAAATCTCCGGCTCCGCGCCGAGGTCCTCCTCGAACCTGCCGCCGCTGACGTCGGGATAATAATAGACGCAGGTGTCTTCGTTGACGGTCTTGATCCATGACTCCGGGCCTTTCGACACGAAAACATATTCCGGGCCGTCGTCCACGTTCTCATTCATCTCGTATTCATAGCCCGTGAAATTGCCCGAGCCCTCGTCCAGCGACCGCGCGGGCTTGCATTTCAGGTGGCGCAGCGCGTCTTCTCCCGAAGCGACAGGACTGGGGTCTTCAAAGTTTTTGCCTGTTGCAAGGTCCGACAGCATCTTCCTGCAAAATGCGGCATGGGGATTTTTCGTTTTCTTCAGCCGGAAGTGCTGCTTGTTCGCGAAATCGACCAGCGTGTTCTTCAGGCCGGCATCCGTTTGCGCATGCGCGGCCGTCGCCCCGCATAGGGCGAATAGCGCGATAATCAGAATGGCGCGAATGTTCTGCATAATGAAAGACTTCCGTCCTGACCCTATTGTATAAGCCGGCCCGGTTTTAAAAAAGGCGGGAAAAGCGGCCCGGCAACCCCTTGATATTGCGGGCTTTGCCAAATCCCGCGCGCCAAAGCCCGGCACGCCGCCGCTAAAGAGCGTATAATACAGATAGAAGTCCATTTTGGACCAGGGATTTAACCAATGAATTTTTTTACGAACCTGTTCTCGGCGCCGCGCAATTATTCGGCGGAACTGATAGAGATCAACGCCAAAATCGACGCCAATCCGGGGATCATGGCGGACTACGACAAGCGGTCGGAAATCCTTTTTCAGCTGGGCAATGCCGAGGCTGCGATCATGGATTTTGACAAGGCCACAAGTCTTGAGCCGGACGGCGACGTGCGGGAACTCCGCAATCGCGAGCTCAGCGACATGAAGAGACGATACAGCAGTAGCGGCGATAATTAAATCTTCTCCCGGCGCAGCTCCCACATGACTGACGTGGGCGAGCCCGAGGTCATGCCGTGCAGCGCGATCTGCAGGGTGCGGCGCGGGGTTTCGCCTTCGCTCGCATAGACGCTTTCCTCGATGGCGATATCGCCGCCATTCGTGCGGAAGCGCCAGCCGGTGCCGCTGCGGGCGCGCAGCAAAACTTCCATCCCGTCATGGATCAGCGAGGCCTGGATATTCGGATGCAGGTGAAAGCGCGCGGCAAAATGCACGCCGGATTTGCCGGTCAGGTGTTCTTCGCCCAGAAGAACTTCGCCGTTTTCCTGCAGGCGCACGGCGCGGCGGTGAGTAAGTCCGAAGCGCGGCATATAGCCGTTATGGCTGGCGTCGATCATCACGAAAGCGGGGTCTTCATGCCGCTTGTGGCTGACATGCGGGCGGCCGCTGAGCAGCCCCTGCTGGTCGATCACACAGGAATTGCGCGCATCCACGGCCAGCGCCGAATGGGCGGCGGTGAGGCGCAGGAGGTCGCGCCACTTGCCGCGCACTTCGGAGGTGCCGCAGTTGACGAAGACGCGGTCCTTGCCGAAGGAATATTCAAGACTCAGTAAACCGGCGTGCGCGCGGTCGGCGTATTGCGAGGTCAGTGGCAGGCCGACATCCATGAACAGGACGGAACGACCGAGCGCGATTTTTTCGTAACCGGAATGCGGCATATGGCGCATCGCCTTGCCGCGCGCGCCGGAATGCATCAGCGTGGCTTCGCAGATATTGGCATTGCCTTCCTGCGCGCCGTTGAAATGGCACAGGGCGCCATCGCCGTGGCGGAAGAATTTGACCGCGGGCGCGAGCCGGTCGATGGCATGCTGCAGTTCTTCCGGCATTTCGACCTTGGCCGAGGTCAGCGCCGTGCGCAGGTCGACGAGAATGTGCAAAAACTCCCATGCCGCCTGCGGGCTGCGCGAAATATGGCCGCCATCGGGCAAAATCTGGTCGCTGATCTGCTTCAGGATACCTTTAAAAGCCTGCTCCAGCCTTTCCGCGCCGTCATCGAGCGCAAGGCCGGAATAAGCCAGCCCCTTGAGCGCCCGCAGCAGCGACACGCCGTTCAGGTCGCCGGGCAACGCACGGGCAAGATGCCGCGCCTGCCTGCACAGGCTGGTGAAATAGCTTTTGCGGAATTCATCGTCGGCCGAGGAGCAGAAAAAGTCGTGGAAGGATATCCACGCCGCGAGGCGCGCGCCGGTCACGTCGGGGCGCCAGGCGATGTCATGCGGCTTTTCGTAGCGGGTCATCCAGTTGCCCGCCATCTCGCGCGCCATGCGCCGCGCACGGTCGCCGCCGACGGAGCGCAGGTCGCGCAACCATTCGAAGCCATGCAGCTCCGCAACCCATTCGGGCTTGGCGCCTTGCGGTTCCCACGACAGATCGTCTTTTGAAATCGTCTGGCCCGCGAAGCGGAACACGCCGTTGATTATCTCGCGGCCCCTTTGAGAGTCGCCGGCCCAGGGGTCGGGCGGAATGACCTTCAGGTGATCCGGTATGCGCTGCGGCAACGAGAGCCCCGCAAGAGGGTTGCCGATCGCCAGCTTGCGCAACGGCCGAATCCCCTTGAAACTGATACCTTCCGTCAGGAACATCAGAAAAACCCCATATGCACCCGGACCCCTCCAGGTACACTCCCCTTATGACGACCGTTTACCCTTTATCCGCGCAGACGCCGGATGGCCTCTGCGTAGTCTTTTTCCTTGAAGACAGCCGTCCCCGCCACAAGCACGTCGGCCCCAGCCTCGATGACCTGTTTTGCGGTGTCGGCATTGATCCCCCCGTCGACTTCAAGGTCTATCGTGCGGCCGCACTTCTTGATGCGGTCGCGCACCGCCCTGATTTTGTCGAGCAGCGGAATGAATTTCTGGCCCCCGAAGCCCGGGTTGACCGTCATGATAAGGACGAGATCGAGCTCGTCGATGATATGGTCGAGCACGCTGACCGGCGTGGAAGGATTCAGCGAAATGCCGGCCTTCTTGCCGTGCGATTTGATAAGCTGGATGGTGCGGTGCGGATGCGCGCCCGCTTCCGGGTGAAAGGTGATGATATCGGCGCCTGCCTTGGCGAAGCCCTCGATAAACGGGTCCACCGGCGATATCATGAGGTGGACGTCGAAGGTTTTCTTGGTGACTTTACGTAATGAATCGACAACGACCGGGCCGATCGTGATATTAGGCACAAAATGCCCGTCCATCACGTCGACGTGGATATAATCCGCGCCGGCAGCATCAATTGCCCTGATTTCATCACCAAGCTTCGAGAAATCTGCGGATAAAATTGAAGGCGCTATGCGAACCCGTTGACTCATAACTCTTTTATATCAAGTGTTCGCGAATCGGGCAATTTAAAAATTAGATTCCGGTAATTTTTCACGATATGGAATCCATGAACTGTCATTCTGAGGCCGCACAGCGGCCGAAGAATCCCCCTTTCGGGGTCTTAAGAGAGATTCTTCGCTTCGCTCAGAATGACACGTTGATTACAATCGCCGCATGAAACGCACCCCCGAACCAGAACTCATGGAAACGATGGAGCAGGCCGAGGCCTACGACCAGGCCGACTTCAGCGAGGCGCACGGCAAACGCGTCGACCTGTTCCGCGAGCGGTACGGACGGGAACTGGCGGGCGCGGTGCTCGATATCGGCTGCGGCTCCGGCGATATTCTTGAACGCTTCGCAAAGAAATTCCCGAAGGCGTCATTCATTGGCGTCGACGGGTCGGAACCGATGCTCGAACTCTCCCGCCGCCGCATGGCGAAGGCGGGACTGTCAAAGCGCATGAATTTCGTCCGCGCCTTCATCCCCTCCGACGACGTGCCGAAGCAGGATTACAGTGTCATCATGAGCCACAGCCTGCTGCACCACCTGCACGAACCTTCCGTGCTGTGGAACACAGTGAAACAACTGGCAGGCAAAAACACCTTCATCTTCGTCGCCGACCTCCGCCGCCCGATAAGCGAAAAAGACGTCGCGCGCATCGTCGAAGAACGCTCGGGCGAAGAACCTGAGGTTCTGAAGCAGGATTTCTACAATTCGCTATGCGCGGCGTTTACAGCAGAGGAAATCGAAGCGCAGCTGAAACAGGCGGGATTAAAGCTGAAAATTGAGGAAGTGGGCGATATTCATGTGCTGGTGTATGGCGCGCTCTGATTGTCAGTCCGAAGGAGCGATTACGTTTTCTCTCGTGAGAGACGCCATTTGGCACGAAAGATAGCGCTAAGCAGGTCTCGCTCGGGCTTACGGCCATGAAGCGTTTGCGTCTCTAACCGCTTAAGCACTTCATTAGGTGGGAATACCTCAAATAGAGATTCAAGTACAAAACGGTTGTCCGTGTGAGACTGGTGAATGAATACATCGACTGCCCAATCTAGATCTGATGGTTGCAGGTGAGACGCAAGTAACCTCGCGATGGTCCCTGCTGCGGAATAGCGATCCGGTTTCGCGGCCACCGCGACTAGCAAATCTTTCAACGTCTGCACAGACTGCGGATCGCCCCACTGAGATAATGCCGTTGCCGCTGCGACCTTAACACCATCCCACTTCGATGAGACGGCATCTTCAATCTTTTTACGTTTTGCCGGAGTAGCCGGGCGTAGCCCTATTTGGCGAAGTTCTTCACAGAGGGCATGTAAATCAGGCGGCATGGTTCGCGGTTTCTAAATGGGGGATAACGGTTCGTATATCAAATCGAAATTCTAACTGCTAGCTCTTCAAAAACCTCGCCACATAAAACCCGTCAATCCCGCCCGTGTCTTTCCAGTGAAATGGCAGGCAGCGCAGCTCGCCGCGGTCGGTGATCATTTCGGCGATGCCGGGGAGTTCGTCGGGTTTGATGGGCTCCATGCGCACGGGCAGGCCTTGTTGTAACAGCCAGATGGCGTGGTCCTCGCCTTCGGCTTTCTGCAGGGAGCAGGTGCAGTAAATCAGCATGCCGCCGGGTTTCAGCATCTTCACGGCGTTCAGCAGCAATCTTTGTTGTAATCCTGCCAACTTGATCTGGTCACGCGGTTCTTTGAGCCAAAGCACATCGGGCTGGTGGCGGATGGTGCCTGTCGCCGTGCAGGGCGCGTCGATCAGCACGGCATCGACGGGCTCCTTCGCATTCCAGACCGCGCCGTCGGAAATAACGGTTTCAACATTCAGCTGCAGCCGCTGCATGTTTTCGGCCAGCCGCGCGACCCGCTCGGCGGAACGGTCGACGGCAATCACCTTCGCGCCGGCGGATGCCAGCTGCGCCGTCTTGCCGCCGGGCGCGGCGCAGAGGTCCACGACCGTTTTCCCCTTCACATCACCGAACAGCTTGGCGGGGATGGCGGCGGCGGCGTTCTGTATCCACCACGAGCCTTGCGTGAACCCCGGCAGGTCCGGGATAAAACCGCCCGTGCGCTTGCGCAAGGAACCGGTCGGCAGCAGCACGGCATCCAGCGTCTGCGCCCATTGGTCGGGGTGGCTCTTGACCGAAAAATCAACCGGCGCTTCCTCAAGGTTCGCGGCAGCAATCGCCAGCGCCGTTTCGACGCCGTAATTGCGCATCCATTCGTTCCACAGCCATTCGGGCGTATTCATGCGACCGGCGTCCCGCGCATCCACGCGTTCCATGCCCTCGCGCGTCAGGCGGCGCATGACGGCATTCACCAGCGGCTTGTGATGCGCGATGCCTTCGGCCTCCGCCAGCTCGACCGTCGTGTTCACGGCGGCATGCGGCGGCGTTTCGAGAAACGCAAACTGCGCGATGCCGAGGCGGAAAATATTCACAAGCTGCGGGGGCTTCAGGTTTTGCAGCGGCTCGGTCAGCAATTTCGACAGCGCCGCATCCATCTCCCGCGCGCGCTTCAGCACGACGGAAACCAGCAGCCGCACGAAAGCCTTGTCGCGCCCCGGCATATGCTCCAGCCCTGCGACATGGCTGAAAGCCTCGTCGATTGTTCTTTTCTGGAACAGGATATCGTTCAGCACCGCATAAGCCGCGCGGCGGGCGGGCAGGCCGTCCCCCGGGCGCGGTTCAGCTTCCTGCGGGCGTCCTGTCACGCCTTTTTCTTCAGCTTGGCTTCGTATTTGATCAGGTCTTCCGTCGCGCAGGACTGGTAGATGATGAGGGTATAGAGCGTCCTCAGGAATTCCGGATCAATTCCATATTTCGGACCCTGCGCGGCGGCGCGTTCCCGCACCTGCGCGACACGGTCGCCGAGGAAGGCCGGAATATCGTGCTTGATCTTGATCTTGGCGACTTTTCTTACCACGCCGAAGCGCTGGCCCAGCAATTTCAGAATCTGGTCGTCGAGACGGTCGATCTCGGCGCGATAAGGCTTGAGAGTCTTTTTGATGAAGTCCGGGCTGCTTTCTTTCATGAACAATCTCTGTTAAACAGGTTTTCAACAAATAGAGGTTATACCACGCCGTCATTCCCGCGGAAGCGGGAATCTCGCGGGATTAAATAACAACGGGATCCCCGCCTGCGCAGGGATGACGGATAAAGGGTAATACGGCTTATGAAGCTGAAGGTGTTGATTATTCTGGTCTGCTGCCTTTTCTGCCTTCCGGGCGTCGCCGGGGCCAAGAGCACCTTCGGCTCTGAAACCTTCACGCTCGAAAACGGCCTGCAGGTCGTCGTTATCCCCAACCACCGGGCGCCTGTCGTTTCCCACATGGTCTGGTACAAATTCGGCGGCGGCGACGAAAAGCCGGGCGAGTCCGGCGTCGCCCATTTCCTCGAGCACCTCATGTTCAAGGGCACGGCCAAGGTGCCCGAAGGGGAGTTTTCGCTGGCCGTCAAGAAAATGGGCGGATCGGAAAACGCCTTCACCACCCATGACTACACGGCCTATTACCAAAACGTGTCGCGCGACCGGCTTGAAAAAGTCATGGAGATGGAAGCCGACCGGATGAAGAACCTGCAGCTGAGCGAAGAGCAGGTCGCGTCAGAGCGCCAGGTCGTCATCGAGGAACGCCACCAGCGCATCGACAATACGCCGCAGGCGAAGTTCCAGGAACAGCTGATGGCGGCCCTGTTCGTCAACCATCCCTACGGCACGCCCGTCATCGGCTGGCTGCACGAAATAAAGGAGCTGACGCGCGAGGAAGCGCTGGATTACTACCGCAGGTGGTACGCGCCCAACAACGCGATCCTTATCGTCTCGGGCGATATCACGGCCGAAGAGCTGAAACCGCTGGCGCAGAAATATTACGGCGTCATCCCGCAGCAGGCCCTGCCGGAGCGCCGCCGCCCGCGCCCCGCCCCGATTACCGTCGAGCACCAGATTATCCTGCAGGACCCGCGCATCGGGCAGCCGACGGTCATGAAAGCCTATCGCGCCCCGCGCGGCAGCGATGCGACGGACCTGCTGGCCGAGATTTTCGGCGGCGCGGCGACGTCGCGCCTTTACAAGGGCCTTGTCGTCGACCAGAAGCTGGCCGTCGGCGCCGGCGCGGATTACGACGCCATCAGCCTGAATGACACGACCTTTTCCGTTTACGCGACGCCGGCGCCGGGCGTGGCGCTCCCCGTCCTGGAAGCCGCCATCGACAAGGAAATCGCGCGGCTGCTCGACCGCGGCGTCACGCTGGAAGAACTGAAAAAAGCGAAATCGCGCACGCTGGCGTCCTTCACGTATTACCGCGACAGCCTGCAGGGCCCCGCCCTGCTGTTCGGCCGCACGCTGGCGAGCGGCTTCGACATGGATTACGTCGAAAACCGCCCGGCGCGCGTCGAGAAGCTGACGATCGACGACATCAACGATGCCGCCGACGCGATCCTGCGCAGCGGCGACGTGCCCGTCACCGGCGTCCTCCTGCCCGCGCCGCCGAAGTCCCAGCCGGCGAAGAAGGAGACGAAATGACAAGGCTGCTGGCCCTCCTTCTCTGCCTCGTGATCTCCGCCCCCGCGCTTGCGGCGAAGGGCAAGGTCCTCGACGTGCAGGTCATCAAGGCCCCGCCGGGCGCGGAGGCCTGGCTGGTCGAAGACCATACCGTGCCGGTCATTTCGATGAGCTTCTCGTTCGAGGGCGGCATCGCCTACGATCCGGACGACAAACCGGGGGTCGGACGCCTGATCTCCACGCTGCTGGACGAAGGCGCGGGCGACATGAAAAGCCAGGAGTACCAGGGCAAGCTGGAAGAAAACGCGATCAGCATGAGCTATACGGCGGGGCGCGACGCCTTTTACGGCAGCGTTGTGACGCTTTCCGCCAACCGCGCCCTTGCTTTCGACCTGCTGGCGCTTGCCCTGAACAAGCCGCGGTTCGACCAGGACGCCATCGAGCGCATGAAAAACGCGAACAGCGCGCAGATCAGGAAAGACCTCGGCGACCCGTCGTGGCTCGTGGCGCGCACCTTCAACGGCATGCTGTTCGAGGGGCATTATTACGCAAGGCCCGGCTTCGGCACGCTGGACAGCATGAACGCGATCACACGCAAGGACCTCCAGGATTTCGTCGC
Source organism: Alphaproteobacteria bacterium (assembly GCA_004297545.1). GTDB lineage: Bacteria > Pseudomonadota > Alphaproteobacteria > Micavibrionales > UBA2020 > JAPWJZ01. Next base: position 9,628 of record SCTB01000166.1, on the reverse strand, counting down.
CGCGCAGTTCGCGCGCAATGTGCTGAAAATCGCCATCGCCGGCGACATTTCGAAAGCGGACGCGGAAAAGGCCGTCGAAAGCGTCTTCGGCCCCTTGCGCGAAAAGGCGGAACCCGTCGAGCTGCCGGACGTGCAGCCGGGATACGGCGGCAAGATCATCATGCTGCCGCTCGATACGCCGCAGACGTTTATTTCCGCGGGCGAAAACGGCATCAAGCGCAGCGACAAGGACTGGCACGCGGCCACGGTCATGAATTCCATCCTCGGCGGCAGCGGCTTCGACGCGCGGCTCATGAAGGAAATCCGCGCCAAGCGCGGTCTCACCTACGGCGTTTACAGCGCGCTCAGCAACATGAAGTACGCGGGCGTAATACAGGCGAATATGTCGGCAAGCAACGACAAGGTCGAGGAAGCCCTGCGCCTCCTGAAAGAATCCTGGGAGGAAATGGCCAAGGACGGGCCGACCGTGGAAGAGTTCCAGAACGCCAAGTCCTACCTGACCGGCGCGCTGGCGCTCGAGCTCACATCCACCGGGGACATCGCGAGCATCATGAACAGCTTTCAGCGCGACGGCCTGGGGCCCGACTACATCAACAAGCGCAACGGCATCATCAACGCGCTCACGATGGACGACATCAAGCGCGTCGCAGCCCGGCTGCTGAAGGCGGACCAGCTCGCCATCGTGCTGGTCGGAAAGCCGCGCAATATCAACGTGGATATCCTGCTCGACAAGCCGCCCGGCATGGGCGGGGATGGGAAAACGCCATGACCAAGGCAGCGCCATTAAAATCAGGGGAAAGCCCCATGACAGATGTGACGAAATTGAAATCCTGGCAGGCGCTGGAAAGCCATGCGCGACAGAAGAAGGTTTTGACACAGCTTTTCGCGTCCGACCCGGCGCGGTTCAGGAAACTGTCGTTCGCCCTGCCCGGCCTGCTGGTCGATTTTTCCAAGAACCTCGTGACCGAAGAAACCATCAGCCTGCTCGTAAAGCTGGCGGAAGAAGCGAACCTCGAAAAGGCGCGCGACGCGATGTTCCGCGGCGACAAGATCAACACGACTGAAGGCCGCGCCGTGCTGCACACCGCGCTGCGCGCCGATCCGGAAAAGCCGCTGACGCTGGACGGGCAGAACGTCGCCGAAGACGTGGAAAGCGTTTTGCAGCGCATGGCGTCCTTCACCAGTGAAGTGCGCGACGGCGTCTGGCGCGGCTATAACGGCAAGGAAATCACCGATATCGTGAATATCGGCATCGGCGGCTCCAGCCTCGGCCCTCGCCTGGTGACCGAGGCGCTGGCGGGATATTACCCCCTGCGGCTGCAGGCGCATTTCGTGGCGAATGTCGAGGCGTCCGACCTCGCGCTCAAGCTGAAAGGCCTGTCGCCGGAAACAACGCTGTTTATCGTCGCCTCCAAGACCTTCACGACGGCGGAAACGATGCAGAACGCGAATATCGCGCGCAGCTGGATCGTCAACCATTACAAGGACGAGCAAGCCATCGCGCGGCATTTCGTCGCCGCATCGACCAATCTGGAAGCGGTCAAGAAATTCGGCATCGCGCCCGCCAATATGTTCCCCTTCTGGGACTGGGTGGGCGGGCGTTACAGCGTCTGGTCTTCCATCGGCCTGACGGTGATGCTGATGGTGGGCGAAGAGAATTTCATGGAATTCCTGGCTGGCGCGCGGGACATGGACGAGCATTTCAGGTCAGCGCCCCTGAAGCAGAATATCCCCGCGCTGATGGGCCTGATCGGCCTGTGGTACCGCAATTTCATGCAACTGCCCGCCTATGCGGTCATCCCCTATCACGCCTGCCTCGGCCGCCTGCCGGCATTTTTGCAGCAGCTGGACATGGAAAGCAACGGCAAGTCCGTCACCCGCGACGGCGAGCCCGTCACGGCGCCCACCGGGCCGATTATCTTCGGCGAACCGGGTACCGACGCGCAGCACAGTTTCTTCCAGTGGCTGCACCAGGGCACCGACGTGGTGCCGGTCGACTTCATCGCCGCGGTAAAAACCCGCTTTGGAAACAAAGACCAGCAGACCATGCTGCTTGCCAATTTCCTCGCCCAGACCGAGGCGCTGATGGCGGGCCGGGAGAACAAGGCCGAGCCATACCGCAACTTCGCCGGCAACCGCCCCTCCACGACCATCCTCATGGACGAACTCGACCCGCGCACCCTCGGCATGCTGATTGCGCTCTACGAGCACCGCGTCTTCACGCAGGGCGTTATCTGGGGCATCGACAGCTTCGACCAGTGGGGCGTCGAGCTCGGCAAGGTCCTCGCCAAGGCCCTCGAAGCCGAAATCAAATCCGGCAAACCCAGCGCCCACGACGGCTCGACGGTGGGGCTGCTGGAGTATATTGCAGCGCACAACCGATAACGATTTGTGTCGCGAAACAAAACACTAGAATTCCGGAAACTCAATACCCTTTGCCTTTGCTCCCATAATCCTGAATAATTCCTCCATCGAAAAATTGACGGTTTTTTTGGGAGGACGAGATGGGCATCGGCCGGTCTATCCGCAAGCTTGCGAATAAAATATTCGGCAGGGAGGCGGCGAACGACAATCCGCAGCCGGGCGCGGCGCTTGAGTTCAAGGTCTCGGACAAGGAGCGCCACAACGCGCTCTATCCGCCCACCGACAACAAGGTCGTGGAAGATTTGCACGGCGTGAAGGTATCCGACCCGTTCCGCCCGCTCGAAAATCTCGACGCGCCCGAAACCGCTGCCTGGGTCGCGCGGGAGAACACCAAATTCCAGCATTACATCGCGGGCAGCGGCAACAGCATCGATTCCGCCAAGAAATTCATGACCGATGCGCTGAATTACGACGGCGAAAGCCTGCCCTCGCGCTACGGCAAGGTTTATTTCCGCACATACCAGAAGGCGCTGGCCAACCAGGGCGTCGTGCAGACCGCCAATGCGCCCGAGGGGCCGTGGGAAACCATTCTCGACCCCAATACGTTATCCAAAGACGGCACCGTGGCGCTGTCGGGCTGGAGCCCCAGCGCGGACGGCAAACGCATCGTCTATTTCGTCTCCGAAGCCGGCAGCGACGCGCAGACCATGCGCATATTCGACGTCGAAAGCCGCAAGGACCTGCCCGATGTCATCGAACACTGCCGTTTTTCCGGCGTACTATGGGACAAGGGCAGCCATGACAGTTTCCGCTACACCTATCCCGCGCATGACGGCACGCGCCGCACGAAAACGATGCATCATGTCATCGGGCAGCCGGTCGCGAACGACAAACTGGTTTTTGAATCTCCGCTGGAAGATTCCTTCACTTCCCCCTCCCGCCTGCTGACGGCGAAATATGAATGGATGTGGGTTTCCGTCGGCACCGACAAGAACGCGGGGCTGCTCTTCCGCCCCTTCGGCAGCGACGAGGAGTTCAAACAACTTGTGCCGCCCAAGACCACCTCGATCTCCCCCATCTGGGAATTCGATGACGGCAGCATTTTGGCCCTCACCACCAAGGACGCGCCGCGCGGCAAGCTCGTGCGTTTCGACCCGCGCGACCCGGACGAGGCGAAATGGCAGACCATCATCCCCCAGCATGCCGAAGACAAGCTGGACAGCGCCATGATGCACAAGGGCAAGCTGTTCACCTTCTTCACCCATGACACCGCCGACGCCGTGCGCGTCTATACGCCCGAAGGCCAGCACCTGCACGACATGCCCCTGCCCGTGCAGAGCGTGGCCGGTTTCGCGCGCATTTTGCCGGAAGACGACAAATTCCTGATGAAGATTTCCAGCTTCAAGACGCCGGGCGATACCTATAGCTATGACGTCGAAAAGAACGAACTGACCTTCGTGAAAAAAACCAACGCGCCCGTCGACCTGAACGACTGCCTCGTCGAGCGCATCTACGCGACCTCCAAGGACGGCACGAAGGTGCCGATGACCGTTATCCGCCACCCGGATACGAAACTGGACGGCACGGCGGCGGTGAAGCTCTACGGTTATGGCGGCTTCGATATCGCGCTCGGCCCGTCATTCAGCTCCAGCCTCGCGCACTTCGTGAAGTCCGGCGGCATCTATGTGCAGGCGAACCTGCGTGGCGGCGGGGAATTCGGCGAGGACTGGTACAACGGTGGCCGCCGCGACAACAAGCAGAACGTGTTCGACGATTTCGCCGCCTGCGCGGAGTTTCTGATCAAGGAAAAATACACCAGCCCCAGCCGCCTCGTCATCAATGGCGGCTCCAACGGCGGCCTGCTCACTTCCGCCACCATGCTGCAACGGCCCGAACTGTTCGGTGCGGTGATTACCGAAGTGCCGGTGACGGATTTGTTCCGCTTTCACCTTGCGACCTACGGTGCGGCATGGAAGTCCGATTACGGCGATCCCGGAATTAAAGAAGATTTCAACACGGCGGCGAAATACTCCCCGCTCCACAACGTGAAGCCGAAGGCCAAATACCCGCCGCATCTCATCAAGACGGCCGACCACGACGACCGCGTGGTGCCCTGGCATTCCTTCAAGCTGGCGGCGACGCTGCAGGCGAAGTCGTGCAAAAAGAATCTGACCCTGCTGCGTGTCGAAGACAAGGCGGGGCACGGCGCGGGCAAGCCGCTGTCGAAATATATACAGGATTACGCGGAAACCTTCGCCTTTATCGAAAAAGCGATTGGCCCCGTGGACCAGAAGGCGTATAAGGCAAGGCTGGTAGCGGAAAAACACAAGCCGTGCAAATTCAAATGCCACAAAAGGTCATGACCGACACGATCGTCTTCTATGATACCGAATTCACCACCTGGGAAGGCGCGATGGAGCGCGACTGGAAAGGCCCCGGCGAGTACAGGGAGCTGGTCCAGATCGGCGCGGTGCGCTTTAACCTGAAGACGCTTGAAGAGGGCGAGGAATTCCTGATCCTCATCAAGCCCAGGAAAAACCCGGTGCTGTCGGATTTCTTCGTGCAGCTGACCGGCATCACGAACGAGCAAGTGGCGAAGGACGGTCTCGACTTCCCCGCCGCCTATAAAAAATTCCGCGAGTTCCTGGGGAAGGATCCGCATGCCTGCTACGGCTGGGATGCGCGCGTAATACGCGAGAACCTCGTGTTCAATAATATGCCCGCGTCCGAAAAGGAATTCGACAGCTTCAACATTGGCCCGTGGTTCCACGACGTCGGCGGCCCCTTCGGCATCAAGGGCCGCATCAACTCCGGCAAGCTGGCCTCCGTGCTCGGCGCGCCCATGAAGTCGATACAAGAGCACAACGCCCTGCACGACTCCCGCTCCATCGCCGCCTCCTACCGCTTCCTGATACAAAAAGGCTGCAAGAGCCCGTTCGGATCTTTGAAAGCCAGGCAGGCCTCCTAATCCCGGCCGTCATGCCCGCGAAGGCGGGCATCCGGCACGCGGAACAGCCGCATTTATAAATGCGCATCCATGATGCGCGGCCAGACCCCCGCCTTCGCGGGGGTGACGAATGAATTGGCGAAGCCTGTACAAACCCTGTAATATGGCTGTCATGCCTTCTAAATCCCAAAAGAATCTGACCCTCGGCATCCTCGCCGGCATCGTCACGGGCATGCTGTGGGGCATTGTCTTCGTGGTGCCGCAGGTGCTGCCCGATTTCACGCCGCTGGAACTGTCGCTGGGCCGTTACCTGTTCTTCGGCATCGCCAGCAGCTTCACGCTGAAACGCACCTGGAGCGATTTCAAAGGTTTTAATACCCGCGACAAATGGCAGGTCTTCTGGCTGAGCGCCAGCGGGTTCTGGCTATACACCATATTGCTGTTCTGGGCGGTGAATGAGGCGGGCGGCGTGCTGTCCACGCTGGTCATCGGTTTGCTCCCCATCACCATTCCGCTGGCCGCAAAGCGCACATGGAAGCTGGATAAATTCTTCGCGCTGGGCCTGTCGCTCATTTTTACCGGGCTGCTGGTGCTGGAAGTCGGGCCGATGATTACCCACAAGACGCCCGCCCTCACCCTGCGCGGCGTTATCCCGCTGGTCTCCTGCCTTGCCATGTGGACATGGTTCGGCATTAAAAACACCGACTTCGTGCAGAAGCACCCGGAAGCGAAGGTCAGCCTGACCAACCTGATGGGCCTGTCGTCATTTATCATTCTTGTCGTTATCGGTGTGTTTCTGGTCGATCTGCCGCAGCTGTTGCATCATCCGCAGTTCGGCCTCTTCGTGATGTGGAGCGCCATCATCGGCTTCGGCTCGTCCTGGGCGGCGAATGTGCTGTGGAATATCTGCTCGAAGAACTGCCCCGCCACCATCTCCGGCCCGCTGGTGGTCGCGGAAACGACCTTCGGCCTGATTTATACCTTTATGTTCCAGACGCGGCTGCCGACGGGGTTCGAAACCGCCGCCATCGCCCTGTTCGGGTTTGGTGTTTTCCTCGCCATCCGCACCGAAATCAAGGATCACCTCTCGCCGCAACCCGCTGCGATATAAAGAGAAATTTATAATTGACATAATACATTGAATGGGTTATTCCTGTGGGCAGATGAATGCAGCAGGAGCAGAACCATGTGGCCCTTTTCCGCCTACCGCGACTTCAAGAACAAGCTGAAACGTGATGCCGAGGTGCGCGAACGCGACCGGCTGGTGAAGGCCGTCAATGACGGCATCGACAGCGGCGTCGATGGCGCCTATTCATCGCCTCTTTGCGACCTGTGCCGCCATGCTGATGATCCCGCCATGCCGGGCATTGCAAAAGCCATTGTCGAGCGCATTGAAGGCAAGAATGACCCGAGCAGAGCGCTTTCCACCAGCATCTATCTGATGAGCTGCATGCAAAACGCCGATGTTCAGTCGGCAGTCGCCGAAACGACCTTCCTGCTGGCCGCCAAATTTGACCGGTCCAACGAAAGGGAGATGGCGAGTGTCGCCATGGCGGCGAACCTTATCGCATTCAACGCCCCCGAAGGCACCGACCAGCGCGAGCGCAGCATGGCGCTATGGCGCGAAGCCGTGGGCACGCTGTCCAAAACCCGCATGGGCGTCGATTTCGCCTTTGCCGCCGCGAGCAACGCGGCGCTGGGCCGCATGGGCGGCAAAGATGGCCCCCACCCCTTGCGTGGCGAGGCAATCGAATCCTGGTACAAGAACGTGACCGAGCTGGCGAAAATCGATTCCTCAGCGGCCACGCAGGAAGCCCTGCGCATCGTGGACAATTACCAGGACTGGGGCCCCACAGCGCCCCCCTTCACCGCAAAGGCGAAGGAAGCCCTCAAAAAACTCTCGTTCGGGAATTAATCTTTACTTATCGTCGCTCATGCGCAGCGCCTCGATAAAGGCGGACTGCGGAATTTCCACGTTGCCGTGCTGGCGCATCTTCTTCTTGCCCTCTTTTTGCTTGTCGAGCAGCTTGCGCTTGCGCGAGATGTCGCCGCCGTAGCATTTCGCGGTGACGTCCTTGCGCAGGGCCGAAATATCTTCGCGCGCCACGATCTTGCCGCCGATGGAGGCCTGCACCGCGATCTTGAACAGCTGGCGCGGGATAAGGTCCTTAAGGCGCTCGCACAGTTGCCGCCCGCGCCGCTCGGCCTGAGAGCGGTGGACGATCATGGACAGGGCGTCGAGGTTCTCGCCGTTGACGAGAATATTCAGGCGCACCAGCTCGCCTTCGGAGAAACCGTCCAGCACGTAATCCATGCTGGCATAGCCGCGCGAGAGGGATTTGAGGCGGTCGTAGAAGTCGAACACGACTTCGTTCAGCGGCAGGCGATAGACCGCCATGGCGCGGGTGCCGACCCAGGTCAGCTCCACCTGCGTGCCGCGGCGTTCCTGGCACAGCGTCAGGATGCTGCCGAGATATTCGTCGGGCACGAAAATCGTGGCCTTGATCCAGGGCTCCTCGATCTTCGAGATCCGCACCACGTCGGGCAGGTCGGCGGGATTGTAAAGCTCCATCTCGTCGCCGTTGGTCAGGTAAATCTTGTACACCACCGACGGCGCGGTCGGGATTAAGTCGAGGTTATACTCGCGTAACAGCCGTTCCTGAATGATTTCGAGGTGCAGCAGGCCCAAAAACCCGCAGCGGAAGCCCATGCCGAGCGCGGTAGAGTTTTCCGGCTCGTGGTGCAGACTCGCGTCGTTCAGCGCAAGTTTCGCCAGAGAATCGCGCAGCTTCTCGAAGTCGCTGGCATCCACCGGGAACAGGCTGCAGAAAACCATCGGCACCGAGGGCTTGAAGCCCGGCAGCCGCTCCGCGCAGGGATTGCGGTCGAAGGTAATCGTATCCCCGATCTTGGTTTCATGAATGTTCTTGATGCCGCAGGTGATAAAGCCGATTTCGCCGGGCTTCAGTTCTCCGGTCAAAACGTGCTTGGGCGTAAACACACCGACGCGGTCGGCCTCATAGGCCGCGCCGTTGCTCATGAAGCGCAGCTTGTCCTTGACCTTGACGGTTCCTTCGAATACCCGCACCAGAACGACGACGCCAAGGTATGCGTCATACCAGCTGTCGACCAGCAGCGCCTTTAAAATCGCATTGGGGTCACCCTTGGGCGGCGGCAAGCGCGTGACGATGGCTTCCAGCAGTTCATCAATGCCGATGCCGGATTTCGCCGAGACCAGCATGGCGTCGGATGCATCAAGGCCGATAACATCCTCGATCTGCTGCTTCACGCGCTCAGGCTCGGCCGCGGGCAGGTCGATTTTATTGATGACGGGGACAATCTCGAGGTTGTTGTCGAGGGCCTGATACACGTTTGCCAGCGTCTGGGCTTCCACGCCCTGGCTCGCATCCACGACCAGCAGCGCGCCTTCACAGGCGGCGAGCGACCGGCTGACCTCATACGCGAAGTCGACGTGGCCGGGCGTATCCATCAGGTTCAGCTGGTATTCAATGCCGTCCTTGGCTTTGTATTTGAGGCGCACGGTCTGGGCCTTGATGGTGATGCCGCGCTCGCGCTCGATCTCCATGTTGTCGAGCATCTGCTCTTTCATCTCGCGCTCTTCGACGGCGCCGCATTTCTGGATGATGCGGTCGGCAAGGGTTGACTTGCCATGGTCGATATGGGCAATAATCGAGAAGTTCCGGATGTGCTTTTGTTCTGACATAATTCTTTACTGTTTGGTCGCGTCCGGGCAGAATAAGGCCTTGTTTTATCAGGTGCAATATGAAGAAACGCCTTAACCCCGTCCTTTTTATTTTCCTTATTGCTGCCCTTTGTAGCTGGAATGGCGGAAAAGCTCAAGCTTCTCATGAAACACCCAAAAAGATACAGCGCGACTGGGCCGAGCCGGACTGCGGCAATTACGATTCCGCCGTCACCTTAAGCCGTCATTTCTACCTGAAATCAACCGACAAGGAGATGACTTTGCTCCCCGTTTCGCTGGGCCGGGAGCAGCAGGACTACTGGATTCTCGACCTCGCGGGGGAACCCAAGCCCGCGCGGCTCGAAAACGACGCGATCCTGAAAATCGGCGCCTATGCCGAAGACAGCCCCCGCAAGCCCAAAAGCTGGGAGGGGCTGAAACTGGACGGGACGGAGGAATATACCGGCTGCCTCGACACGCCGAAAATCGTGCCCAAGGTCATGCAGCGCCTGATGCGCTATATCGACCGCGTGAAGGAGCAATGCACCGTCAGCGTCAACAACGAATGCGCGGGCGTGCTGTTCAAGCTGGCCGACGATAACGGCGACAAGAAA
>SCTB01000165.1 GCA_004297545.1 Alphaproteobacteria bacterium | reverse complement strand
GATCAGGACGCCGTCGCCGTCATGCGCGCCTGCGGCGTCGATGTCGACCTCTTGCGCCAGGAACTTATGCATTATATCGACGCCGAGCTGCAAAATCTCGTGCATCCGGCTTCGGAAGAAGCCAAGCCCACGTCTGACGCCGCAGGCCCTTTCGCCTTTCTGCGGTTCTTGGCCGGAAGGCAGAACTTCTGGGGTCCAAAGGAGGCAAGGAAGACTTTGGGCTTCGAGAATGTGGCGTCGGAAGAAGCCAAGCCCACGTCCAGCTTCCAGCGCGTACTGCGTCGCGCGGCCATCCACGTGCAATCCTCGGGACGCGAGGAGGTCACGGGCGCGAACGTGCTCGTTGCGCTGTTCTCGGAAGGCGAAAGCAATGCGGTCTATTTCCTGCAGGAACAGGAAATGACGCGCTTCGACGCTGTCATTTACATCGTGCACGGCATCGTCAAAGTGCCGGGGAAGACGGAATCTCGTGGCACCGGCGCTGACAAGGGCGCTTTGGCAGACACGACCGCCTCGGACGCATCTTGCGCCGTGTATTTGCTCAATGATGATTACACACCGATGGATTTCGTCGTCCAGGTTTTGGAAAAGTTTTTCGACAAGACCAGGCAAGAAGCTACCCAGCTCATGCTTCAAATCCATCGGATGGGAATGGCTGTCTGCGGCATCTATCCCTACGTATTGGCCGTTGCAAAAGTTAATCTGGTTATGGACTACGCCCGCAAGAACGAACATCCGCTGCAATGCACGATGGAAAAGGAGTAACAAAACATGCTCTCCCGCCATCTCGAACAGACACTCCACCGCGCGCTTGCCTATGCGAATGCGCGCCATCATGAATTCGCGACGCTGGAACATCTTCTTCTGGCGCTCACCGAAGATCAGGACGCCGTCGCCGTCATGCGCGCCTGCGGCGTCGATGTCGACCTCTTGCGCCAGGAACTTATGCATTATATCGACGCCGAGCTGCAAAATCTCGTGCATCCGGCCTCCGAAGAAGCCAAACCCACGTCGAGCTTCCAGCGCGTGCTCCAGCGCGCGGCGATCCACGTTCAGTCGTCCGGCCGCGAGGAAGTGACCGGCGCCAACGTGCTGGTCGCCCTGTTCTCCGAGCGCGAAAGCAATGCCGTCTATTTCCTGCAGGAACAGGAAATGACGCGTTTCGACGCGGTCAATTACATCTCCCACGGCATCGCGAAAGTGCCGGGGCAGGCCGAAACGCGCACCGTTCACGGCTCCGAGGAAGAGGCGCAGGAAGAAAACGTCATCAAGAAAGGCCGCGAGGCCCTCGATGCCTATTGTGTCAACCTCAACTTCAAGGCCATGAAAGGCAAGATCGACCCGCTGATCGGCCGCGAGGCGGAAGTCGAGCGCACGATTCAAATTCTCTGCCGCCGCACCAAGAACAACCCGCTTTATGTGGGCGACCCGGGCGTCGGCAAGACCGCGATTGCCGAAGGCCTTGCGCGCCGTATCACCGAGGGCGACGTGCCGGAAGTGCTGAAAAGCTGCGTCATTTATGCGCTGGATATGGGCTCGCTTCTGGCCGGCACGCGCTACCGCGGCGATTTCGAGGAGCGCATCAAGGCCGTGCTGACCGAACTGCAGGCTATCGAGGGCGCCATCCTGTTTATCGATGAAATTCATACGGTTATCGGCGCGGGTGCGACCTCGGGCGGCGCGATGGATGCGTCAAACCTGCTGAAACCCTCGCTGTCCAGCGGCACCCTGCGCTGCATCGGCTCCACGACCTACAAGGAATACCGCAACCACTTCGAAAAAGACCGCGCGCTGGTGCGCCGCTTCCAGAAAATCGACGTCAACGAGCCGACCATCGACGATGCCGTGCGTATCCTGAAAGGCCTCAAGCCCTATTACGAAGAGCATCACAAGGTCGTGTATTCAGACGAGGCGCTGCGTGCGGCCGTGGAACTTTCCGCGCGCTATATCGGCGACCGTAAGCTGCCCGACAAGGCCATTGATGTTATCGACGAGGCCGGCGCATCGCAGATGCTGCTGCCCGAAGACAAGCGCAAGAAGAACATCGGCCTCAAGGATATCGAGGGCATCGTCGCCAAGATCGCGCGCATTCCGCCCAAGACGATCACCAAGGACGACAAGGAAGCGCTCTCCAACCTCGAGCGCGACCTCAAGACGCTTGTGTTCGGCCAGAACGAGGCGATCGAGGCGCTCGCCTCGGCGATCAAGCTGTCGCGCGCGGGGCTGCGCGAGCCGGAAAAGCCCATCGGCTCCTATCTCTTCTCCGGCCCCACGGGCGTCGGCAAGACGGAAGTCGCGCGGCAGCTCGCCAAGACGATGGGCGTCGAGCTTATGCGTTTCGATATGTCCGAATACATGGAGCGTCACTCCGTGTCGCGCCTGATCGGTGCGCCGCCGGGCTACGTCGGCTTCGACCAGGGCGGACTTCTGACCGACAAGATCGACCAGCATCCTCACTCGATCGTGCTGCTCGATGAAATCGAAAAGGCGCATCCCGACCTTTTTAACATTCTGCTGCAGGTCATGGACTACGGCAAACTGACCGACAATAACGGAAAGTCCATCGACTGCCGCAATATTATTCTTATCATGACGACCAACGCGGGCGCCTCCGAGCTCGCCAAGGCGACGATGGGTTTCGAGCGCACGCACCGCGAGGGTGACGACGAGGAAGCGATCAACCGCACCTTCTCGCCCGAATTCCGCAACCGCCTCGATGCGATCATCCCGTTCAAGCCGCTCTCGACAGAGACGATCGGGCGCGTGGTGGACAAATTCATCATCCAGCTCGAGGCGCAGCTGGGCGACCGCGGCGTGACCATCGAACTCACCGACGACGCGCGTCAGTGGCTCGGCAAGAAGGGTTACGACCCGGCGATGGGCGCAAGGCCTCTTTCCCGCATTATTCAGGAACACGTCAAGAAGCCGCTGGCCGATGAGCTTCTCTTCGGCAAGCTCGTCAAGGGCGGCGCGGTGAAAATCGGCGTGAAGGACAACAAGCTAACCTTCGACTATCCGCCGCCCAAATCGCCGCCGAAGGGTTCCGACAAGGAACTCGAGCACGAGCACGTGAAATAGCGGGGGATTGGGGGATGGGGGAAAGCAAGGGTCAGGTCCTCGTTCTCGAGCCAAACGATATCACCCGCAAGCTGATTACCAGCATTCTGACCAAAGCCAGTTACACCATCGCGGAGGCGCAGAACAGCGACGATGCCGTCGGCCTTCTCGCGCGCAAGCCCAATCTCGTCATCATGGATGTCGAGGGGGAAAGCGCCGACAACTTCGGCTTCCTCAAGAAAATGCAGCGGGACCATAGCAAGACGCCGCTCATTGCGCTCATCGAAACGGCGGACAAGGAAGCGGTGCAGCAGCGCATCAACCTGCCGCGCCTTATGTTCGTCGACAAGCCGGTCAACCCCGTTCTGCTTTTGCAGACGGTCGAGAATTTCTTCACCGCGGATGCCGCAAACGCAGCGGTCGCGGCCCCGGCCAGTTCGGACCTCGACGAGCAGCGCAAGCAGTTCATGCGCCGCGCCATCACCCTGTCGCAGCAGAAGATGGACGAGAACTGCGGCGGGCCCTTCGGCGCCGTCATCGTCCGGGGCGGCAAGATCATCGGCGAGGGCTGGAACTGCGTGACCTCTACCAACGACCCGACGGCGCATGCCGAGGTGGTCGCGATCCGCAATGCGGCCGCGGCATCGAAAAATTTTATTCTTGAGGGCTGTGACATCTACACCAGCTGCGAGCCCTGCCCGATGTGCCTGGCCGCCATCTACTGGGCGCGCATCGACAAGATTTTTTACGCCAACATGCGCGAGGACGCCGAGCGCATCGGCTTCGACGACGCCTTTTTGTACAACGAGATCGCCCTGCCGGAAAACAAGCGTTCGCTTCCCGTCTACCGGATGCTGCGCGAAGAGGCGAAGATCGTCTTTGAGAACTGGATGAAGAAGCAGGACAAGACCGAATATTAAATGACCGTTATTCCCGCGCAAGCGGGAATCCCTTAGGAATTGAGTGCGATTTAACCGGACGAGATCCCCGCTTTCGCGGGGATGACAACACGAAGGGGGATTATCATGAAGTGTGAAGTTCTGGGCGATACAGCCTTTCCGCTGGTCAGGGTGGAGCTGCAGCGGGGTGAGTCCATCAAGGCCGAATCCGGCGCGATGGTCGCGATGTCGACGAACCTGAAATTGACCGGCAAGGCGGACGGCGGCGTCGGCAAGGCGATCACCCGCATGTTCACCGGCGAGAGCTTTTTCATGCAGAATATCGAAGCCGAAAACGGACCCGGATGGGTGCTGCTGGCTTCCGCAACGCCGGGAGAAACTACCGCCGTCGAGATCAGAGAAGGCCAAGACCTGCGGGTGCAGAAAGGCGGCTTCCTGGCCTGCACGCCCGGCGTCGACGTCGGGATGAAGACGCAGGGGATCGGCAAGGGCCTGTTTTCGGGCGAAGGTTTCTTCATCGTCAATATCAGCGGGAAGGGCACCGTCTTCCTGTCGACCTACGGATCCATCTATCCGCTGGAGCTGAAAGCAGGCGAGACCGTACATGTTGATAACGGCCACCTCGTTGCCTGGGATGCTTCGATGAGATACGAAATCGTGAAGGGCGCGTCGGGATGGCTATCTTCCGCGACGTCAGGCGAAGGGCTGGGTTGCCGCTTCGAAGGACCGGGCCGAATCTACATCCAGACCCGCAACCCGGTTTCGCTGGGGGCCTGGCTGTTTCCGTTCCTCCCCCTGCAGCGGCAGGCGGGATAGCGGTTTCCATAGCCTTTAGGCGGCTAGTGTTGAAACCCGCGGGTTTCAACACTAGAATGAATTGCGGGGAGACTGCCAAGGGATTGGGGAAATTTATGCGCAACAAGATCATGTTTTTACTCGTTTTGCTGGCAATGACCTTGCCGGTAAAATTTGTTGCCGCCGCGCCCCCCGTTTCGGCCCCGGTGGCAGCGCCCGCCGTTCCCGCGCCTGCGATGGAACCCGTAACTCCCGCGGTGCCGGGCCTTCCCGATCGCATCAAGCGCCCCATGCGCGCCGTCGACCCCATGACCCTGCGCGCGGAGGGTTTTTCTATCCGCCTGTGGGGCATCAAGCCTGCCCAGACGTCGGAAACGCCGCTGGAACTCCAGGCGCTCGACCGGATGGACGCGCTCATCCAGGAAGGCCAGGTGGACTGCAAGATCATGGGCGGTCAGCTCCCGGAGCTTCTGGGGCTTTGCAAGAGCCAGAGCCTGCAGGATCTCGCCATCGAGCTGTTGTCGAGCGGCTACGTTATCGTCGACCGCCGCCAGACCTATAATTCCATCTTTGCCACCGCCTACGAGCAGGCGCAGGAAAAGGCGCGGCTCAGCTCCGCGGGCGTCTGGTCCTTCGTGAACAAGGCAAATCACCCCGAGAACGGCCTGCCGGCGTGGATGCAACCTTACGTGAGCGTCGTCCTGCCCATCGCGCTTATCGTCGGGCCGTTCGGCGGTCTGCTGCTCGTCTCGTTGATCATGTGGTACTGGCTCAAGCGCATGGCTTCCGCGCAGGAGCAGGAATCAGAGCAGTCGAGCCGCAAGGAAGCCATGCTGCTGACTCGCGAGCGGCAGGTGCTGGTCTCCACGCTCGAGGGCGAGCTTATCGAGAACAAGAACAAGATCGAGGCTTTCCTCGTTATCTATGGCGACCTGCTGCGCACGCTCAAGGATCCCAACGAAGTGCCGAAGTACCAGCAGGGCGGCGACATCGTTCAAAAACATCCTTCGTTCAGCAAGACGGTCTTCGAGGCGAACGTCAACAAGCTCTCGCTGCTCGATATCAAGCTGGCGGGCAAGGTGTCCAAGCTTTACTCGTCGATGCCCAAAGACCAGGAATACATCAACCTCGAACCTGGCGTGCCGCTCGACACTGCCGTGCAGCTCGTCGAAAAAGTGCTGAAGGAAGCCGAGGCGATGCTGGTGCCGATCAATGCCGTTATCAGCGGCTTGCAGGGATCGACGGCCGTCAAGCCCGCAGCGCCGCAGGCACAGGCGGCAGCCTGATTTCATCGCAGTATTTCCGCCCCTTCAAATGCATGAAGCCATAAGTTTCCTTATGGCTTCATTTTATTTCCGGGTGCCGGACGCGAATATCAGGCGCGGATCTTGGACACGGACGGGTCGCCGCCCTCGGGGCTGGCAGCGGCGCCGCTGTTGGCGCGCTCAATGAATTCCATGAGATCGGACAGGTCGATGAAATGGTCGGCCTGACGGCGCAGTTCATCAGCGACCATGGGCGGCTGGGTGCGGATGGTCGAGACGACCGTCACGCGCACGCCCTTGCGCTGCACGGATTCCAGCAGGCGGCGGAAGTCGCCGTCGCCCGAGAACAGCATGATATGGTCGGTGTGGTCGGCCAGTTCCATCATGTCGATGGCCAGCTCGATGTCCATGTTGCCCTTGACCTTGCGGCGGCCGGAATGATCCGTGAATTCCTTCGCGGGCTTCGTGACCATCGTGTAGCCGTTGTAGTCCAGCCAGTCGATGAGGGGGCGGATGGGAGAATATTCCTGGTCTTCCATAAGCGCCGTATAATAGAACGCCCGTACAAGACGGCTCTGCGCGGAAATCCATGTCAGGAGGCGCTTGTAATCGATGTCGAAGTTAAGACTCTTCGCGGCGGCATAGAGGTTCGCGCCATCGATAAAGACCGCCAGTTTTTCCTCAGGATAGAAAAAATTAAAATTCAATTGCGAATTATTGTTGTTTTTCAATTTAATACTCCCGCCCCTGCGGCTTTATTGTTGTTTTTTTTGTTCCCAGACTTTCAGGCCATCAAATCATCCAAATGATGAGCTTCACGACCATGGAATCCCAGTCTGAAAAGAGACTATGTTTGTAATCAAACAAGTTGACTTTGTCAAGCTGTTTTATTAAAAATCAAATTTAGAACAACTGTGCAGAAAATCAAGTTCTGGACGCAAACACCCGAAATCTGATTTTGGTTGCAAAAAGAACCTTGAAATCTTATAACAAATGACGATTTTAAGACTCCTTAAAATTAAGGAAGGTAAAACATGGCCCGCGTAACTGTCGAAGACTGCATCCTGAAGGTCCCTAACCGATTCGAACTTTGCCTGCTCGCCTCCCAGCGCGCGCGCGAAATCGGCGCCGGCTCTGCGATGATGGTCGATCGCGACAACGACAAAAACCCCGTCGTTTCCCTCCGGGAAATTGCGGATACGGATATTTCGCTGGATAACCTGCGCGACTCGCTGATCAAGAACCATCAGAAGGTCATCGAAGTCGAGGAAGACGAAGAAGACGTGATCGACGTGATGGAAGGCGAATCCGAATGGGCGCAGGTCGCGAACCAGTCGGCTGAAACCGAAATCGAAGGCGCCGGCATGCACAAGGAAACTGTCGAGGAAGAAGTCGCGGCAACCGAAGAGACCGAAGAAGAGGGCACTGAGGAAGAAGCCCCCGCCGAAGGTTATGGAACCGGCGCTGAATCCGGTATTGCGGAGGACGACAACAACTGATTTCCGCAAAGTGCCTGTTAAAATTCAAAAAGCCGCCTATAATTAATTGTTTAGGCGGCTTTTTGCTGCGTGTATGTCATTCTGAAGGAGCGTATGCGACCGAAGAATCTCCCTCCTTCAAGGGAGACCCTTCGCTTCGCTCAGGGTGACAGGTATAGAGGAAAAATGATCCGGCAGTACGAACTGGTGGAGAAAATAAAGTCCTACGATCCCGCCATGAACGAGGATCTGGTCAACCGCGCCTATGTCTATGCCATGAAGATGCACGGGGCGCAGACGCGGGCTTCGGGCGACCCGTATTTCTCCCACCCGCTTGAGGTGGCCGGCATTCTGACAGAGATGAAGATGGATACGGCCTCCATCTGCACGGCGCTCCTGCACGACACGGTCGAGGATACCGACGCGACGCTCGACGACATCCAGCGCCTGTTCGGGGAAGAGGTCTGCAGGCTTGTCGACGGCGTGACCAAGCTGTCCAAGATCGAATTCCAGAGCGCGCAGGAGAAGCAGGCCGAGAATTTCCGGAAGCTCGTTCTCGCGATGTCGGAAGACATCCGCGTGCTGCTGGTCAAGCTGTCCGACCGGCTGCACAATATGCGCACGCTGCATCACATTCCAAAAATTGAAAAGCGCAAGCGCATCGCGCTTGAGACGCTCGAGATTTACGCGCCTTTGGCCGAGCGCATCGGCATCCACAAGGTCAAGGAGGAGCTTGAGGACCTGACCTTTGAGACGCTGAACCCCGAGGCCCGGGAGAGCATCCGGGCGCGCCTGAACTACCTGCGCGCCGAGGGGGGCGAGGCCGTCGTCGCGCGCATCATCGAGGAGCTCAAGAAAAAGCTGAAAGAAGCGACGCTGAACGCGGAGATTTACGGGCGCGAAAAAACGCCTTATTCGATCTGGAAGAAGATGCAGCGCAAGAACATTTCCTTTGAGCAGCTCTCGGACATCATGGCCTTCCGCGTCCTCGTGCCGACGGTCGCCGACTGCTACCACGCTCTGGGCGTCATCCACGGGCTTTATCCGACGGTGCCGGGGCGCTTCAAGGATTATATTTCGCTGCCCAAGCCCAACGGCTACCGCAGCCTGCACACGGCCGTCATCGGCCCCGAAAACCACCGCATCGAAGTGCAGATACGCACGCCCGAGATGCACGAGGAGGCCGAGCTCGGCGTCGCCGCCCACTGGTCGTACAAGCAGAGCGACGGCAAGGTGGACGGGCGCCAGTACCGCTGGCTGCGCGAGCTCATGGATATCGTCGAGCACGCGCAGAAGCCTGAGGAGTTCCTGGAGAATACGAAGCTCGAGCTGTACCAGGACCAGGTCTTCTGCTTTACGCCGAACGGCGATCTCATCGCCTTGCCGCGCGGCGCGACGACCGTCGACTTCGCCTATGCCGTGCACTCCGAGCTCGGCGACAAGACGGTGGGCGCCAAGGTGAACGGGCGCATCGTCCCGCTCAACACGGCGCTCGTGAACGGCGACCAGGTGGAGATCACGACCTCCAAAAGCCAGACCCCCAGCCCCAACTGGGAAAGGTTCGTCGTCACCGGCAAGGCCAAGGCGCGCATCCGCCGCTTCGTGCGCATGCAGCAGCGCGAGCAATACATGGATCTTGGCAAGAAGATGCTCGAAAAGGTCCTCAAGCAAAAGGGCTATGACTACACGGAAAGAACCGTGTCGCGCGATGTCTGCACGCATTTCCGCGTCGACAATGTTGAAGACCTGCTGACGGGCATCGGCTCCGGCCATATCGCCTCGACCGAAGTGCTTTACGCGCTGCATCCCGAGCACAAGCCCGTGCAGCCCTCGCAGACGCCCGCCAGCTTCATCGTGCAGGAAAAAAAGACCCATCAAAAAGGCAAATCGGCGCCGATGCCGATCAAGGGGCTTATCCCCGGCATGGCGCTGCATTTCGCGCGCTGCTGCCACCCGCTGCCGGGCGACCGCATCGTCGGCATCGTGACGACGGGCAAGGGCGTTACCATCCATACTATCGACTGCGACACCCTGGAGAGCTTTGCGGATACGCCCGAGCGCTGGCTCGACGTGTCCTGGGAAGAGGGGGAGGACAGCCCGGAATCCCACGTCGGCCGCCTGCTCGTGACCATCGCGAACGAGCCGGGCGCGCTCGGCACGCTGTCCACCGTCATCGGCAAGAACGGCGGCAACATCACGAACCTGAAAATCATGAACCGCTCGCTCGACTTCTGGGACATGATGATCGACGTTTACGTGCGCGACAGCCGCCATCTTTCGGACATTATCGCCGCCTTGCGCGCGACGCCCGAAATCACCGCCGTCAACCGGGCGCGAAGCCGCTAGGGCGCCAGGATCATGTTCAAACGGCGTCATCCCCGCACAAAAGGCCAGAAGTTCCGAGAATTCATGTGGCCCTCGATGGGCATGAAGCGCCTGAGCCGTTACTACAAGCACCGCATGGGGCGCTTGCCGGGCACACCGCAGTTCATCGCCAGGGGAATGGCGTCGGGCATCGCCCTTTCCGTGACGCCTTTCGTGGGGCTGCACATGGCGATGGGCGTGGTGACCTGCTGGCTCGTGCGGGGGTCGCTCATCGCGATGGTCCTGGGCTCCTTCATCGGGGGCAACCTCTGGACGCTGCCGCTCATCCTGCTCGCGACGTACAAGCTCGGCAGCCTCATGCTGGGGCATGCGCATATGACTGAAGCGGCGCAGGAGGGCCTGCAGCCCGATAAATTCTCGCTCCAGCTGCTGATCGACCACCCGGCAAAGCTGTTGCTTCCCATGACGCTGGGTTGCCTGCCCCTGCTGTTTATCGCCTGGGTCGGAAGTTATTACATCACGCTTGGAATCGTGAGCAAATACCAGACCGCGCGCAAGCACCGCATTGAATGGCGCCACCACAAACATGAAAAGAAGGAGCATAAATAGATGATTCTGGGCGTCGGAACCGATCTTGCGAGCATTTCACGCATCGCTCAGATCTTAAGCGATCATGGCGACCGTTTCACGCAGCGCTGCTTTGCCGAAGAGGAGCGGAACAAGGTCGAAAAGGCGGCGCAGGGCAACGCAGACGCGCGCGCGGCGGGTTATGCCAAGCGATGGGCCGCGAAAGAGGCCTGTGCCAAGGCGCTTGGCCTCGGCATCCGCGAAGAGGTTTTTCTCAAGGATATCGTGGTGATAAACGACGCGGACGGCAGGCCTTCCCTGTCCTTAAGGGGCGGGGCGAAAGACCGTTTGACCGCTATCACGCCAAAGGGTATGACTTCTCATATACACGTCAGCCTCAGCGACGAACCTCCGCTGGCGGTTGCATTCGTGGTTATTTCGGCCGCGGCAGGGCCCTGACAAAAAGAAAAAGACATGGCAATGACGCCGGAACCGGAAAAAAGGCCTGCACAGGCGAAGGACGACAAAATGGAATCGAATGCCGCCCAGGTGAAGACCATTCCCGTGGAGACGCCGAAGAAGGAGAAGGACGATTTCACCGAACTCCTCAAGGCGATGGCTTTTGCCGCCGTTATCGCGCTTTTTATCCGCAGCTTCCTGTTCGAGCCGTTCAATATCCCGTCCGGATCCATGTTCCCCACGCTTCTGGTCGGCGATTATCTTTTTGTAGAAAAGTATTCCTACGGCTACAGCAAATATTCTTTCCCCGGCGATTTCTTTCCGATCAAGGGCCGGTTCTTCCAGAGCGAGCCCAAGCGCGGTGACGTGGCGGTGTTCCGCCAGCCCAAGCACCCCGAGATCGATTACATCAAGCGCATCATCGGGCTGCCGGGCGACCGCATCCAGATGAAGGAGGGCCGCCTGTACATCAACGGCAAGATCGTGCCGCGCGATCTTCAGGGGACCGAGAATTTCAAGGACGAAGGCGTTTTCAGCGTCTACAGCAAATACACCGAAACGCTGCCCAATGGCGTGAAGCACCATATCTATGAACAGACCGACGAAGGCCAGCTGGACAATACCGAGGAATTCGAGGTTCCCGAGGACATGTATTTCGCCATGGGGGACAACCGCGACGCCTCCCTCGACAGCCGCGTGCAGGACCAGGTGGGTTTCGTCCCGGCGGAGAACCTGATCGGTCGCGCCGCTTTCATTTTCTATTCGACCGAAGGCCTGAACGGTCAATGCAGCAAGGAAGGGCTGCTCGCCGCCCTGGCAAATGTCGCCTGCATGGTTTACACCTATCCCCAGGCCGTCCGCTTCAGCCGGGTATTCAGCAGTGTCAGCAAGCTCTGAAAAATTATCCAGTCTCGAGAAAATCCTCGGCTACAGCTTTGCCAACCGCAAGAAGCTTGTGACGGCGCTCACGCATGCCAGCCTGCCGCGGCACGAAACGAACTACGAGCGGCTTGAGTTCCTGGGCGACCGGGTGCTGGGTCTTGTCGTCGCCGAAATGCTTTACCGCATCTATCCGGACGAAAACGAAGGGCATCTCGCCAAGCGCCTGACGGTGCTTGTGCAGCAGAAAGCGCTTGTCGCCGTCGCGAACGACGTGGGGCTGGCGGGTTACGTTCGCCTGTCCGCCGGCGAAAAGAAAGCAGGCGGCCCGGTGAAGGATACGATCCTGTCGGATGCGATCGAGGCGATTATCGGCGCGATCTATCTCGACGGCGGGCTGGAGCCTGCGCGCGCCTTCATCGAATCCCGCTGGTCGAGCCTTATCTGCACAAAAGGCCCGCCGCCGGATGACCCGAAAACGCGATTGCAGGAAGTGGCGCAGGCGAAGGGGCTGAAGCTGCCCGAATACCGGCTTGTGTCAAAATCAGGCACTGACCACCAGCCGGTTTTCGATGTGGAAGTCGCCGTGGCCGGCATGGGTACAGCCTCGGCTTCCGCCAGCAGCAAGCGCGCGGCCGAGAAACTGGCGGCGCAGAAACTGCTGGAATCCTCCGGTGACGCAGCATGAGCGAAAAGAAAAAGACCGCCGATAAACCCATGCGCTGCGGCTTTGTAGGCATCATCGGCGCGCCCAATGCAGGGAAATCCACGCTCGTCAACCGGCTCGTCGGCTCGAAAGTTTCCATCGTCAGCCCCAAGGTGCAGACGACGCGTGCGCGGGTCATGGGTATCGTCAATCGCGGCCGGACGCAGCTTGTATTCGTCGACACGCCCGGCATCTTCGCGCCCAAACGCCGGCTGGAGAAGGCGATGGTGGCGGCTGCCTGGCAGGGAGCGCGGGATGCGGAAATCGTGGCGCTGTTGGTCGACGTTGCGCACGGGAAAATCAACGCCGAAAGCCGGGCGATCATCGCGAAGCTGAAGGAGATGGGCCGCAAGGTCATCGGCATCCTCAACAAAACAGACCTGATCAAGAAGGAAAAGCTGCTCGCGCTCGCGGCGGAGCTGAATGCCGAAGGCGTCTTCAGCGACATCTACATGATTTCGGCGCTCAAAGGCGACGGCATCGAGAAACTGCTCGTCGATCTCTCGAAAAGCGTGCCCGAAGGCCCATGGATGTTCGAGAAAGACCAGATCACCGATATGCCGATGCGCCTGCTGGCGGCGGAGATCACGCGCGAAAAGATTTTCCTGCAGCTGGGCGACGAGCTCCCCTATCACTTGACCGTCGAAACCGAGAGCTGGGAAGAATTCGACAACGGCAGCGTCAAGATATCGCAGACGCTCTACGTTATGCGCGACACGCAGAAGGCCATCGTGCTGGGCAAGGGCGGCGCGCGCATCAAAAAAATCGGCGAAGCCGCGCGGCATGACCTCGAGGAGATTTTTGAACGCCGTGTGCATCTTTCCCTTTTCGTGAAGGTCCGCGAGAAATGGACCGACGACCCCGCGCGCTACCGAGTCTGGGGCCTTGAATTCGACGCCTGACGGCCTCCCGAATCCCGGCATTGACATTCCCTGCCGCATCGTGTATTTTCATAATCCATTTAAACAGTCATTGTTGCGTCTTTAAATATGTCGGTACTCAGAAAAATATTCGCCAAGGTCAGCGGAAAGCCTGAACAGCAGCTGAAAAACGAAGCGCTGCGCAAGGCCGCGCTCAAGGGCAATTTTACCCGCGCTCAAAAACTGCTGGCCGAGGGCGCCGATGTCGATTACCGGGATGTCAACAGCCTGACGCCGCTGTATTTCGCGGCCAGCCACGGGTTCAACGACATTACGAAGCTGCTGCTCGAGCACGGAGCCACCCCCGATGTCGGCAAGGATAAGGACCTGGAAGGAAGCGCGCTGACGCAGGCGGCCTATTGGGGGTATTTCGACGTCGTCAAGACCCTTGTCGAGTACAAGGCGGACCTGAACCTGAAAGGCTATGAGCTGCGCAGCGCTCTGCATGAAGCGATCTGGAAGGGGCGGGAGGAAATAGCGGCGTTCCTGGTCGAGGCGGGAACGAAGACGGACACGCAAAGCCGCATGGGCACGACGCCGCTTCAGGACGCTGTCCTGAACGATCTCCGGCGCACCGCCGTCGCGCTTTGCCGCCATGGCGCGGATGCCTCCGTGACCGACAGGTCCGGCGACACCGTGCGCGATATCATGACAAGAAAGGGCTGGGACGATGCGGTGGCTGCTATAGATGCCTTTGCACAGGAGCAGGCGGAGAAACAGCGTCGCGCCCTCGAGGAAGAGCGGCAAAGGAAAGAAGGCCTTGCCGCGGCGATTGAGTCCGCGCCCGTTCTTCAGAGCGACCTCGTGGTGAAAAAGCCGATAGTTCTGAAATCGGGCTCTTAGGAAGCCGGGCGGCGCTTGTATCTCAAGGGGCGACCGGAAGAAAGCCGGCAAAATAAATTTTATGATTGGCGATTGCGCACAAGGCGCAAGGGTTTGCGGATCGTCACAGCATTTTTTGCGCCAGACGTGAGGCTGTCGATCGTCTCGGCGGCGGCCGCTTTTTCCTGCAGTTTCTGCTGCTCGGCGGCGCGGATGGCGTCCATGTCCGCCTTTGCCTTCGCAATGGCGGCTGATTGAGCGTCGTTTTTCTGCTGCAACTGGTGCAGGTATTTTTTCGTCTCGGAATTTTGCGCGAGCTGATCAGCGGTGACGCCATTGGACGGCTTTGCCATGCCGATATCCGCGCCTGCGGAGATCAGGTATTTGATGTTCGGCATGTTGGGATTGTAGTTATCCGCCATGACCGCCAGCATCAGCGGCGTGGTATCGTCGCAGTAGACGTTGACCTGCGCGCCCGCCGAGACGAGCTTTTTCAGGATCATCTCCGGACATTCTGACACGGCAAGGTACAGCGACGTCTGCCCGGGATTGTTGCTTCCTCCGCTGCTGCCGTTGCCGTCACGAGCATTGACGTCCGCCCCTCTGTCGATCAGCAGGCTGGCAAGCCCGGTATAGTTCGTATGCAACGCGCGATGAAGCGGACGCATGTGCATCTTCGGGTCTTCGTGCTCAATGTTCGCGCCCGCGTCGAGCAGCAACTTCGCTACTACCGCATTGTGGACGTCCGCGGCGATGTTCAGCGGGCTGCGCCCTTCCGCATTGAGACGGTTGGCAATGTCGGGATAATATTTCAGTATTTTGGCGGCGTATTTGTCGTTTTTGTCGTCGTGTCTTTCGATCGCGCGGAAGAATGCTTCCTCGTCGAGGGCGGGCTTGAAAAGGTCGGTGGCGATCGACGATAGCGACATACGGTTTTCGTCCTCGGCTAACAGGATTTATAGGTCTCGAATATAAACAATTTTTCCATATTATGTCAAATATAAAGGAGTTTTAGGGCGTGGCTTTTCACCGATCCGCGCTTTCCTTACTCCGAATCAGTGCTATATTCACCTGTAGAGTTAATTCCAACATTATGAAATTTCAGGATTAATTGAATGAGCTGGACAGACGAGCGCATCGCGCTTCTCAAAAAAATGTGGAAAGAAGGCAAAAGCGCCGCTGAAATCGCGAAGACGCTTGGCAAGGGCGTGACGCGCAATGCCGTCATCGGCAAGGCGCACCGCATGGGCCTGTCCGGCCGGCCATCCCCCATTAAAAAGCCCGCGCCCGCTTCCAAGAAGGAGGCCGCGGCGGCTCCTGCGCGTAAGGAGACGAAGGACGTCAAGAAACCGGCGCTCGCCGCCGGCGGCAAGGCCAATCCTGCGCTCGCCAAGGAAGCCGAAGAACTCAAGAAGATCGAAAAAGAGATTGTGCCTCTGGGCGGCGGCGTTTCGCTGCTCGAACTGACAGAGCGCATGTGCAAATGGCCCATCGGCGACCCGCGCGAGGCTGATTTCACCTTCTGCGGACGCGGCATCCGCGTTGGCACGCCGTATTGCCCTGACCACGCCGCGATGGCCTACCAGTCCTCCAGCCGCAGCCGCGGGCCCTCCCATGCTGTCGCCAACGACAAGGCTGCGGTGGTGGTGGTCGAGGAAGTCCCCGAAGCCGCCGAAGCGGCCGATGAGGAAGAAGAAGTCGCGTAAAACTTGTCCTGTCATTCTGAGGGGGCGTGAGCCCCTGAAGAATCTTCCTTTATGCCAGCCATCAAGGGAGATGCTTTGTTTCGCTCAGCATGACAAGGAACCTACAGCCCCAGATCTGGATTTCGACGCATTGCCGGCTCTTTTGCCGGCGCAATAATCACGCTCAAAGCATCCGCCATTTTTTCGACGTCAGCCCGCTGGACCAGCACGGCCAGCCATTCCTGCGGAATGACACCCGCGCCATACCGTGCGCCCAGCACGTTGCCGACAATCGCCCCTACTGAATCGCTATCGCCGCTGTGGCTGATGGCAAGCGCCATGGCGGATTTGATGCCCGCAGCGTCCGGCTTTTCGGGCGCCGACAGCAGGGCATAGGCGGTATGCGCCAGCACGGGTACGGCGAGGAAGGGGTTCGGATAGCCCAGCTGCCCCGGCAGGGCATCCATCACATGCAGATCGCAGGGCTGTGCAGAAGCCTTCTGGCGTGCCAGCGCAAGGGCCTTGAGGCAGGCGTCCACACCCGCAGCGTAATCCGGGCGGTCGCCATATTGCTCCAGAACGGCGACGGTCTTTTTAACGGCCGACGCCATATCCTCGTCCCGCGCCGCGTAATGGATCAGCAGCGCAATCGCGCCGGTTGCGACGAAAGCTTCCGGGTGGCCGTGCGTCAGCGCCGCGCTGTCGCAGCCCAGCTCGAAAATCTTCTCCGGCGGCAGGTCCAGGAGGGCCAGCGGCGCCACGCGCATCATGCCGCCGCAGCCGGGGTTAGGACCCTTGGTTTCCTTCCCGCGAATGATGCAGTTGTAATTGAGGGGTACGGAAACGGTGCCCGGTTCATCCTGCATCAGCGCCGCGATCGTGCCACGCCCGGCGCCGCAGTAAAACCAGAATTTATCGGAGCCCTCAGGCCATTCGATTGTCACGTCGATTTTCGCGGCCAGCGGCGCGCCGTCTTCCTGGTGCTGCCCCCAGTTCAGGTAGCCCTGCCAGAGAAGGCCGCGCAGTTCCTGCCAGTCGTTGATGTCTTTTGCCAGCAGCATCGCGGAAACCGTCGTCATCGTCATGGTCGTGTCGTCGGTGATGCGTCCGGGTGGAAAGTCCTTGCCGCTGCCATAGGCATTTTTGAATTCGATGATGTCGCTGAGGCCCTTGTCGCCATGCGCTGCGATAATCGTCTCAAGGTCCTTGATGCCCTCCAGCGGCGCGCCCAGCGTATCGCCGCAGGCGCCCAGAAGGAAACAACCCCTGATTTTATCGCGCGATAACATTCTATCTGCTCAAAATTTCAGTGACGATTTTATCTGTGTTCTTGTCAATTATATATGTAATGCCACCGCCAAAGATTCTACCTTCGATTTTTTCGTGGTCCGGGTCAAAACAGACGTAAAAGAACTTTTCATTCTCTATAACGCGTACAGCATAGGGCCGTTCTTTCGGGGCGGACTTTCTGAACCTCTTAAAGGCTTCATATGCTGGGAAGCATGCCAACAATTGCGCGAGTGTAATTCTTGGCGCAGATTTATATTGCTCGTAAGTAAGTTTTGGAGGGGATAAAGGCTCCTTTTCCATCTTTTAATTCACCGCTCTTACTTCATTCACTTCCGGCACGAAATGCTTGAGCAGGTTTTCGATGCCGCTCTTCAAGGTCGCGGTCGACGACGGGCAGCCCGCGCAGGCGCCGCGCATGAACAGGTAAACCACGCCGTCCTCGAACGAATGGAACACGATATCGCCGCCATCCTGCGCCACCACGGGGCGGATGCGGGTATCCAGCAGTTCCTTGATCTGCTTCACGACTTCGCTGTCTTCGCCGGTGGCGGAAGACGCATGGCCTGCATTCTGCAGGTGCTCGTCGGTCATGACGGGCTTGCCGGTCGTGAAATGCTCCATGATGACGGCCAGCACGAGGGGCTTCAGCTGCGGCCAGCTGGCGGCGTCGTTCTTGGTGACGGTCACGAAGTCGGAACCCAGGAATACGCCCGTCACGCCATCCAGCTTGAAAAGCTGTTCGGCGAGCGGGGAGGGGGAAGCCTTCGCGGCCTCCGTGAATTCGGCGGTGCCGCGGATCATCACCTCGCAGCCGGGCAGGAATTTGAGGCTGGCGGGGTTGGGGGTCTGTTCGGTCTGGATAAACATGGTTAAGGCACGCCTTTCGTTGTCGAATATACAAAATGTAAAGCTTCGCCGGGAAAAACAAGGGGGTGGATGGCATGGGCCGCCTGCGCGACCTCGGCGAAGCCGGTCAGTATCAGCTTGAGTTTCTTCGGATAAGTCGCGATATCTCCGACCGCGAAAATGCCGGGCACGTTGGTCTGGCCGGTGAGCGGATCGATGGGGATATGGTGCAGATCGATTTTCACGCCCCATTTTTCGACCGGGCCCAGTTGTGGCGTGATGCCGAAGAAGGGCAGCAGCACGTCGGCATCCAGCGTTTTCTCTTTTCCCTCGAGGTCGGCGACGGTCACCCCCTTCAGCTGCCCGCCGTTGCCCTGAAGGCCATGCAGCTGGTACGGAATAATCATTTCGATTTTTCCCGTACCGGCGATTTTCTGCAGCTTGTCGACGGATTCAGGCGCGGCGCGGAACTTGTCGCGGCGGTGGACGAAATAAATCTTTTTTGCCAGCTCCGACAGCGATATCGCCCAGTCCACCGCGCTGTCGCCGCCGCCTGCGATAACAAGTGTCTTGTCCTGGAAATCCTGTCGCGATTTCACCATGTAGAAAATCGATTTGCCTTCATAAACCGCAAGGTCTTTCAGGGGCGGCTTGTTGGGGCCGAAGGCCCCCGCGCCCGCTGCGATGATGACCGCCTTGCAGGCGATCAGCGTTCCGGCCGTCGTCGTGACCTCGAAACCATCCGCTGTCTTGCGCACATCCTGCGCCTGCTGGTTCAGGTGATAGACAGGCTCGAAAGGCTCGGCCTGTTCCTCGAGGCGCGCAATCAGCTCGCCCGCTTGGAGGACCGGGCAGGCCGGAATATCATAGATGGGCTTTTCCGGGTACAGCGCCGTGCACTGCCCGCCCGTCTGCTCGAGGCTGTCGATGACATGGCATTTCATTTTCAGCATGCCGCATTCGAACACCGCGAAGAGGCCCACGGGCCCCGCACCGATAATGACGATATCTGTTTTATGTGCTTTTTCCATGCCTTTCCTCTATGATGGCAATGGTTTTTACCACAATATGGCTAAAAATGTCATCACAGACGATTCATATTGAGGATGAGGAAGGCACAAGGCTGCTGGCCGCCAAAGTGGCGAAGGGGCTGAAGACCGGCGATGTTATCGCCCTGCATGGCGACCTCGGCGCCGGCAAGACGGCTTTCGCCCGGGCGCTGATCAACGCCCTCTCGCCCGTGGAGGAAGAGGTGCCGAGCCCGACCTTTACGCTGGTGCAGGTCTATGATGCGCAGGAGCCCCATATCTGGCATTTCGACCTCTATCGCCTTGAAAAGCGCGAAGATATCCTGGAACTGGGCTGGGAAGACGCGCGGCGGCAGGCGGCCGTGCTGGTCGAATGGCCGGAAAGACTGGGTACACTTTTGCCCAAAGACAGGCTAGAAATAAGCATAGAATTTAGCCGCGATTCTGAAAATTCACGGGATATTACCCTGACGCCCCATGGCAAATGGGTCGCGCGCCAGAAAGAGGTCATCAATGGCTGAAGTGCCCAAAAAGGCTTTCGTGCTTGCCGCCGGCAGGGGAGAGCGCATGCGCCCCCTGACCGACAACTGCCCCAAGCCGCTGTTGTATGTCGGCGGACGCACCATGCTCGACCGCACACTCGATGCGCTGGAAGAGGCGGGCGTGGAAGAGGTCGTCGTCAACCTGCACTATCTCGGCTCCATGATCGAGGAGCACCTGAAGAACCGCAAATCGCCGAAAATCACATTCTCGCATGAAGACGAATTGCTCGACACGGGCGGCGGCGTGAAAAAGGCGTTGTCGTTCTTCGGCAACGAACCGTTCTTCGTGTTGAACGCCGATGTCGTCTGGACGGATGGCGTGAACGGCAGCACGCTGAAGCAGATGGCCGCGAAATGGGACCCGGCAAAGATGGATATCCTGTTCCTGCTGCATACGACGCAGGACCTGCCCGCCTATGCCGGCAAGGGGGATTACTATCTGACGGAAGGCTCCGACCAGCCGATCTTCCGCGAGCGGTCCGAGAGACCCGCCAATTATATTTTCGCAGGCCCGCGCATTGTGCATCCCGCCATTTTCAAAGGCGCGCCGGAAGGGGCTTTCTCCTTCCTCGAGCTGTTCCACAAGGCCGAGGCTGGCGGGCACCTTTACGCCCATCGCAACGAAGGTGAATGGCATCACGTCGGCACGCCCGAGGCGCTGGAAGACACCAACCGCATTCTCGCCGCCCAGGCCAAAAAACGCGCGCCATGACCCCATTGAAGGAAGCGCCAGCCGTTGTGAGCATTGCGGCCGGGCAGTCCTTTGCCGACGCCCTCGCGAAAGGGATTTTGGAGCGTGCCGCGGGCGACCCGTTGAAACTTTCCGAAGGATTAATACTGCTGCCCTCCCGCCGCGCCTGCCGTACGTTGCGCGAGGCATTCCTGCGCCTGTCGGAGGGCGAGGCGCTGCTGCTGCCCGCCATGCAGCCCATCGGCGATGTCGATGCCGAAGAAGTCGCGATGCTGATGGCGGGAGAGGAGGATACGGCCGATATCCTCAACATCCCTTCCGCCATTTCGCCGCTGGAGCGGCAGTTACTATTGGCAAAACTGGTGCGCGGGGCGAAGAAGGCGCAGGATCCGCAGCAGAATACGTCCTTCGACCAGGCGGTCGCGCTGGCCGACAGCCTCGGGAGGTTTCTGGATGAGGTGCAGACCGAAGGCCTCGATTTCGCGAAGCTGCACGACCTTGTGCCGCAGGAATTCGCGGGTCACTGGCAACTCACGCTCGACTTTCTGAAAATCCTGACCGAAAACTGGCCGAAGATATTGGCCGAGCGCGGCGTGATTGACGGGGCGGAGCGGAGAAACATGCTTATTGCGGCGCAGATACGCGCGTGGAAGAAACATCCGCCGGCCTATCCCGTTATCGCGGCGGGTTCGACGGGCACGGTGCCCGCGGTGCGCGATTTGCTCGCGCTGGTGGCGAAACTGCCGAAAGGCGAAGTGGTGCTGCCGGGTCTCGACCGCGGCATAGACGACGAAAGCTGGGAAAAGCTGCCCGATGACCATCCCCAATATAATTTGAAGAAACTGCTCGATCACATGGGACTGCTGCGCGGCAGCGTCGGCGACTGGGAACAGAAGGACAAGCCCGCCATCAACACCATGCGCGTGCGGCTGATGTCGGAAGCGCTGCGCCCGGCGGAAACAACCGAGCATTGGCGCAAGCTGCGCACCGGCGATATCGGCGCACAGGCGCTGGACGGGTTGACGCGCGTTGATTGCGATACGCCGCAGGAAGAAGCCGACGTGATTGCGCTCATCATGCGCGAAACGCTGGAAGAACCGGGCAAAACCGCCGCCCTCATCACGCCCGACCGCCGCCTTGCGCGGCGCGTTTCTTTGAGCCTGCGGCGCTGGGGCATCGATATCGATGACTCTGGGGGCCAGCCGCTGACCGAACTGCCCATCGGCACCTGGTTCATGCTGACGGCGGAGATGGCGGAGGAGGAACTCGCGCCCGTTACGCTGCTTTCTTTCCTCAAGCACCCGGTCATGGCGGGCAACATGGAAAAGAAGAAGCTCGAGGACATGATCCAGCTGCTGGACCGCCTTGTGCTGCGCGGGCCGCGCCCCGCGAAACCCGT
>SCTB01000164.1 GCA_004297545.1 Alphaproteobacteria bacterium | reverse complement strand
CCCCCCTGCTGACCGGAAACGCCCCCGAAGAAAAGCGTTTCGAAATCCTCGACTATTTTCACAAGACTTTCTCCCTCTATGAAAGCCTGTTTGAATGCCTGAACGGCGATGCGGCTTTTTATGCGCAGGCCAACCCGCTGCGCCATCCGCTGATTTTTTATTACGGCCATACCTCGACGTTCTTCATCAACAAGCTGAATGTCGCTGGCTTCCTGAACGAGCGCATCGATCCGCATCTTGAATCGATGTTCGCCATCGGCGTTGACGAGATGTCATGGGACGATCTGAACGAAAAACATTACGACTGGCCGACGCCTGCCGCGGTGAAAGCCTATCGCGATAAGACACGCGCCATGGTCGACCATTTTATCAAGACCTGCGATATGACGCTGCCCATCCGCTGGGACCATCCGTTGTGGATTGTCGTCATGGGCATCGAGCATGAGCGCATCCACCTGGAGACCTCGGCCGTGCTGATGCGCGAGCTGCCGCTGAAGCATGTGAAAGCGCATCCGGTCTGGAGCAATATCTACCGCAAGAGCGGTAATGCGCCCGAAAACGAATTGCTGCCCGTCGAGGGCGGCGCAATTACGCTGGGCAAGAGCCGCGATAATCCGCTGTATGGCTGGGACAATGAGTACGGCAGCCAGAGTTTCGATGTAAAGGATTTCAGAGCGAGCAAATATCTTGTGTCCAACCGCGAATATCTTGAGTTCGTGCAGAGCGGCGGCTATGCGAAGCGCCAGTACTGGACGGAAGAGGGCTGGAACTGGGCTGTCTACCGCAAGGCCGCGCATCCGGTTTTCTGGATGAAAGACGGTTCGACCTACCGCTACCGCTCGATGCTGGAAGAAATAAAGATGCCCTGGGACTGGCCCGTCGACGTGAACCAGCTGGAGGCGAAGGCCTTCTGCAACTGGAAGGCCGAAAAGACTGGCAAAAAAATCCGCCTGCCGACCGAAGCCGAATGGTATATGCTGCGCAAGCTGGTGGATACCGACCAGCCCTGCTGGGACAAAGCGCCCGGCAATATCAACCTCGAGCATTACATGTCGGCCTGCCCGGTGAGTGAATTCAAATTCCCCGGCGGGTTTTACGACATTATCGGCAATGCCTGGCAATGGACGGAGACGGCCATCGACGGCTTCCCCGGTTTTGAAGTGCACCCGGCCTATGACGATTTCTCGACGCCGACCTTCGACGGCAAACATAACCTGTTCAAGGGCGGCTGCTGGGCCTCGACCGGCAATTACGCGATTAAAGATTCACGCTATGCCTTCCGCCGCCATTTCTTTCAGAACGCAGGCATACGCTATGTCGAAGGGGAGGATATCGCGGTGGAGGAGCCCAACGTCTATGAAACCGACAGCATGGTGGCCATGTATGCTGAATTCCATTACGGGGATGAACATTTCGGCGTGCCGAACTTCCCCAAAGCCTGCGCGGAGGCCTGC
>SCTB01000163.1 GCA_004297545.1 Alphaproteobacteria bacterium | reverse complement strand
AACTGTTGAGTAATAAAATTATAATCCGCAGCCATATCCTAGATGATTGAAAATTCAGTCCTTTTCGAAGATTTAAACCGCCTCTCCGGCAGCACCGTGCTGTGCGTGGGCGATGTCATGCTGGACCGCTTCGTCTATGGCGGGGTCGAACGCATTTCCCCCGAGGCACCGATTCCGGTCCTGCTGGTGGAACGCGAAAAGCACATGCTGGGCGGGGCGGGTAACGTGGTCGCCAATATTGCGGCCCTGGGCGGCAAGGCTGTCCTGCTGGCCGTGGTCGGCAATGACGCGGCCGGCGCGGATGTCGCAAGGCTGCTGTCCGAGATGGGCGTCGAGGCGGGCCTCGAAATCGCCGCCGACCGCCATACCATCGTCAAAAGCCGCTTTGTCAGCGGCGGACAGCAGATTTTGCGGGTGGACCGCGAAAAGACCGCCGCCATTCCCGCCGATATCGAGCAGAAACTGATCGCGCGCGCCGAAAAGCTGATTCCGGACGTCGGCGCTATCATCCTGTCGGACTATAAAAAGGGCCTGCTGACCGATACGCTGGTGAGCCGCATCATCGACATCGCGCGCCGCCACGGCAAGCCCGTCGTCGTCGACCCCAAGGGGCAGGATTTCGCGCGCTATCGCGGCGCGACCGTCATCACGCCCAATCGCAAGGAACTCGAAACCGCGACCGCCATGAAGGCCGGCACGGACGAAGAGGTGCGCGCGGCGGCCATGAAGATCATCACCGGCTGCGGCATTTCGACCGTGCTCGCCACGCGCAGCAAGGACGGCATGTCGCTGATCTCCGAAAGCGACGCCCCGGCGCATATTCCCGCGAATGTGCGCGAGGTCTATGACGTTTCCGGCGCGGGCGACACCGTGATTGCGGCCTTCGCCTCGGCGCTGGCGGCGGGCGTCACCATGCGCAACGCGGCGCTGCTTTCCAACATCGCGGCCGGCATCGTCGTCGGCAAGCCGGGCACCGCCACCGCGCGGCCCGAAGAGATCGAGAAAGTATTGTCCTCGGGCTTCGCGATGGAAAAACAATCATACCAGCGCAAGACGAAGCTGACGACAAAGCAGGGCGCGGCCGAGCAGGCCGACCGCTGGCGCACGCGCGGCTTCAGGGTCGGGTTCACCAACGGCTGTTTCGATCTGCTGCATCCCGGGCACCTCTCGACGCTGCGCCAGGCGAAAGCCGCCTGCGATTATCTGGTCGTCGCCATCAACAGCGACGCTTCCGTCAAGCGCCTCAAAGGCCCGACGCGCCCCGTGCAGGACGAAACGGCGCGCACCGCGATTTTGTCGGCGCTTGAAATGGTCGACCTCGTTGTCGTCTTCGACGAAGACACCCCCATCGAATACCTGAAAGCCGTCAAGCCCGACGTCCTCATCAAGGGCGGCCAGTATAAACTTGAAGAAGTCGTCGGCTACGACCTCATCGCCTCCTGGGGCGGCAAGGTCGTCCGCGCGGAGATGGAAGAGGGCTTCTCCACCACCAATACCATCCAGAAAATGGCGGGCTAGTTTTCCGGCCCGTTCTGTTCTAGAGTCGCTCAATTCAATTAAATTGGACCTGAGCGCCATTCATGACGCCCGAAAAGAGCAATATCCTGCGGCTTGACGTGCCGCCCGCGCCGTCCTGCGTCGTGGCGGACAGCCCGCATAGCGGCTGCGAGTATCCGGATGATTTTGGCTTCGCCTGCGATTTTTCCGAGCTGCGCAAGGCGGAAGACGCGGGGGTGGACGCGCTGTGCGATTTTTTTCCGGGCCTGGGCGTGCCGTTCCTGCAGGCGCAGTTCCCGCGCGCCTATATCGACCCCAACCGCCGCGACGCGGTTACCGAAAAATTCCTGCGCGACGGCGACGGGGTCTTTCATCCCTCGCGCGACGCGCTGCTGCGCGAAAAATGCACGCCGCGCTCGGACCAGAAGATATATGACCGGAAGCTGAAGCTGAGCGAAGTCTTCAACCGCGTGGCCGGGTATTACCGGCCCTACCACGACCGCCTCGCGGAGGTTCTGGATGAAACACGCGCAAGGCATGGCAAGGTCGTGCATCTCAACTGCCATTCCATGCCCTCCACCATGTTGCGCGGCAGGGCGCCCAACAAATACGACATCATCCTCGGCACGCGCGACGGCGAGACCTGCGCCCCCGAGCTCGTTGCGAAGCTGCGGAACCTGCTTGAAACGAAGGGATACAAGGTCGGCGTCAACGTGCCCGGCTATCGCGGCGCCGAAATCGTCCGCCGCACCGGCAACCCGCGCGACGGTCGCCACAGCATCCAGATCGAGATCAACCGCAGCCTCTACATGGACGAGGAATCCGTCACGCCGCTGCCCGGCATGGCGAAGCTGCGCGACGACCTGAAAGACGCAATGGCGGAATTCGTGACATTCTGCGAGGGCTGGAGGCCCGCGCCATCCCCCCGGCGTAAAATGCCTGCTCCTTAAAGCATCGGAATATTCAGCAGGATATCCCCCGGCTGGATCGGCTCGCTTTCGGCGACATCGGCGAGGCGGAAGCCGCGGCGGTGGTGTTTGCCGGTGGATTCGGAGACCGACACGAGGCGCACGCGGCCGACCAGCTGCATCGGCGGCATGGAATAGGCCTGCACCTCCATGATCGCCTGCGCGAAGCTTTTGCCGACGAGCCGGATTTCGCTGGCCATATGGTCCTTCAGCAGGACATCCTCCGCATAGACGACGACATGGCGGCACAGGTACTTTGCGATCTGGGCCGCCTGGTGGAAGTTCATGACCGAGCCGTGCGCCGCGCCGAGCAGCGTCTTGTCGGATAGCGCCCGGTGGAAAACCATGGACAGCACGTTCATGTAGCTCTGGCGCGGCAGCGAGGTGTCGATGATCTTGTCGATGAAGAAGTTTTCGAACAGCACGCGGCTTTCCGAGCCCGAGGTTTCGACGGCGATATAAATGTCCGGATGCGCCAGCGCGGGCTTTTTGTGCTTCGTCGCGGCCTCCTCCGCCATCAGGTGAATCTGCGTGTCGAGCCGGTCGATGAAGTCGATGCTCCTTGATTCCGGACTCGGCTGGTCGAAATCAAGAAACACGTAAAGGCGGTCTCCCAGGTGGATGACGGGCTTGAACTGCTTGCCGCTGCCCGTGGCCGGCGTCATGTTGAGCGGACATATCTGGTTCATCACGTCGTCAATCTGCGTCGCCTGGATGACGTGAACGGCATCGTGGTTCGCGATGTCGTCGGACACCATCTGGCTGGGGGCCGCGATGATGATGACGCGCGGGCGCTTTTCATCCGCGAAAATATCGAGCAGTTTCGTGACAAAGGCGCGGCTGTTCGGCGTGAAGTTGTAGATGAAAACCTTTTCGTCCTTCGCGATTTTCGGCATGCCGGTCTTGACGGGCTTGCTGCCGTCGAAAGGCTCGCGCAGGATGATCCTATCCGCCTCCACGTTCTGCATGCTGAGCGCCGCGGAGGGGATGCCGATGTGCATGTGGCTGTGGCCGACCTTCATGATCAGGCCCATCAGCCGTGTGTAGTCGATCTCTTTCAGCTGGTCTTTCGCGGCGTGATAGCGCGCGCCTCTGGTGCCCTGCGGCACTGTCGCGCGCACGCGGGTCGAGAGCTGGCGTAAGGCCCGCGCGTCCCGCGCGGACACGGCCTTGGTCGGCCCGCCGCCGATGGTGATCCCCGAGAAGTGGCGGCGGAACAGCTCCTTGCCGTCCTTGTCGAGCTCGTAGTCGTGCAGCATGAATTTTTGCAGGGGGCTCGTGCCGTCGAGGAACAGCTGCTTTTTTTCAGGGGGGCGCCCGACGTGATAGTAATTGGCGATATATCCCACCGTCTCGTCCATGTCGGCCATCAGGAAGGCGGACACGTCGGCATCGAAGGTCATGCGGATGGCGGCGCGCATCAAAAGGGGGCTGGAGGAGCGGTGCAGCAGGTCGTGGAAGCGCTCGGAGGGCGTCTCGATAAAGATGCGCGGCATGCCGGCCAGATCCTCGATCTCCATCTCC
Source organism: Alphaproteobacteria bacterium (assembly GCA_004297545.1). Taxonomy (GTDB): domain Bacteria; phylum Pseudomonadota; class Alphaproteobacteria; order Micavibrionales; family UBA2020; genus JAPWJZ01. The sequence goes on along the minus strand of SCTB01000163.1, from coordinate 27,598 downwards.
GTATCTGTCTCATGACCGGCGCCCGCGACGCCGGCGTCGATCCCTTCCACGGCGGCGACGCGCGTGGAATTCAGAAGCGCGTCGAGCTTCGCGACGTAACGCAGTTTTTCGTACTCTCCCTGCGTCGTCATGTCCGAAAGCAGGTATATTTCGTCCGCCTGCTCGATCCGGTATTCCTGGAAGTTGTGGAAAGCGTCGGGATGCTTGATCGCCGCGTAGACGCGATGTGCGCCGTGGTGAGTGTTATTCACCAGCTCGCAGAACGACACGGCCTGATCGAAATGCGTATGGTCGCAAAGCAGGAGCACCGAGGCGTCGCGCGTATAAAGCGCGGTCTGCACGAACTTCTCGAATCTCTCGTGATAGTTGATGATGACGATGCGGTAGCTGGGAATGTCGCCGTTCGCCAGGCGCCTGGAGAGCTCGCGTACGCCCTTGCCGGTCGATATCTGCGACATCAGCACGATGCCGCCCACGATGGCCAGCGGCAGGATGCTGACCAGCGCAAGGCCCAGCGTCGAGTGCGGCTTCATGGCGTCCTGCATGCCGGTGCCCGTGAAGACCATGACCCAGATCATGAAGGAGGAAACTGAATCGAACAGCGGCTTGGCGCCGGGCGTCATGCCGTAGACGCGGTCATGCGTCATCTCGCTCCAGTACATAAGCCCGCTGGCGCTCGCCAGCAGCAGCAGGCCGACGATCACCATGTAGAGCCCGCGGTTCTTCATCGCCCAGATGGTGATGCGCGTCATGATAACGAAAACCTCGCGCATATGCCCCAGCAGCACGTTCCCGCGCCTTAAGACCCCGCGGAAGGCGAGGATGGTGAAGGCGAGAAGGCCGAAGCCGACATAAGGCAGGTAGGGGCCGATCGATATCATGCCGTTCAGGGGGCTTTTCTCCCCCTGCTCGGGGCTGCTGATCAGCATGTCGACCAGCTGGATGAAGAACGGCAGCAGGTAGGCCAGGATGAAGCCGACGAAGACGAAGTGCATGATGCCGTACTTCACCATGTCGCCGCGCGTGGGCATTTCCATGGGCTTCGTCTTCACGCCGCCGTGCTTTTCCAGCAGTTTTCTCTGTTCACGCTCTTCCTTCTTGATGATGTTGAACCACAGAATGCCCGCCAGCGCGCCGATCGGAGTCACGTAGCAGCCGATGTTGAGTCCGACGAGGAAAGCCTGGATCACGACGACGCGCATGTATGAATTCAGCTCGCCCGACTGCGACTCCATGTGTTTCAGGAGCTCGCTGAGCAGCGCCGCCGTCGGCAGGTCGTTCAGCATGTTCACGATAAGGCCGGAAAGGAAGACCATGCTTAAGGAAGCATGCACAAGGTCGCCCAGCATCACGCTTTTCACGTAAGGAAGCACGACTTTTTCGACGAAGTCGAGCCGCGCGATCTCGTCGGCAAAGATGAAGAAGCACATGCCGAAGAACAAAACGCCGTAGGGCAGGAACTGGATCTGCCGGGCGACGTCTTTGGCCGCCTGTTTCGGGTCGCCCGAATCCTCGACGAATTCCTTGTACAGGTAGAAGAAAGAGGCGGCTGCCGTGGGTATCGCCGACCAGAACAGCGACCACTCGAGCGCGGAGACGATCGCAAGCCACACCACGGCGATGACGAAGAGCACCAGCCAGCGCTGCATGCGCGTCGTGAAATGGGCGGTGCGCGCGAAAGCGGGGACGCGGTAGGTATCGGTATAGGACCATCGCTTCACGAAGAACCCCTGGGTGCCGATCCTGGATTCCTGGTTCATCCAGTCGATCAGGATCATGCTGAGCATGCAGGAGAGGATGGCGGGCACGATCATCAGGCCGAAGTACTGAAAAAAGTCGATATGCAGCACCTTGCCCAGGATGATGTTGGTGGGCGAGCCGATCAGCAGGCCCATCGACAGCGTATTGGCCGCCACGAACTGCGCCAGCAGCAGCAGGCGCGTATTGTGGATGCCCGCATGCACGCAGACCGAAATGATGATGGGTGTCAGCACCAGCACGACGATGTCGTTCGACGTGAACAGCGTCAGGATCGATGTCAGGATGAAGAGGTAAAGGATAAGCCGGGTTGTATTCCCCTGGCACTTGGACACGATTTTATACGCGGCAAAGGCGAAATAGCCGGAGCGCCCGATGCCCTCCGCAATCACGGCGAAGGACAGGATGAAAACAATGATGTCGATTTTTTCCGCGAAAACCTTTGGTATCGTGTCCGGATGCACGGCGCCAAGGTACAGCGCAACCGCCATCGCCATCAGCGGGATGACGGCCTCGCGCCCCGGAATGCCGCGCGCCTCCAGCCACAAATCCAGCGCGAAGCGCTCGCCGAAGATGATGAGCAGGACGACCGTGGCCGACAGCGTCAGCAGCACGGCGACCGGAATGGCGTGATACATCCACAAGAGGGTGACCGATATCGCCAGGATCACCAGCGAATTGACGGGTATGCCGGAAAAAACGGATTTGTTTTCGCTCTCGTCGCTCAATAGAAAAACTCCTGAACGGACCGCAAAGGCAGGAATCACGCGGCCCGATATTGAATTTACATGTTAATTCTTAAAATTAGGTAACGGGAATAGTTGCCAGAAATAGGGCGGATACTGCCGCTTTACCGAATATTAAGCATAATTCCGTACAATCTAGGCAGTTATTATGTCAGGAGTCTGCGCATGGGAAAAAACACCTTCAACCAGAATTCCTCCAGGACCAAACGATTTGCGGATGCGGGACAGGAGGAGTACCGCCGGCATTTTGCGCTCTGCATCGATGCGGGTGATGTGGATCAGGTAAAGGAGTACTGCGAGACCTATGCGGACGCGCTGACGTTCAAGGGCTTCGATGACGATGAGGGCACGGCGCTTCATCTGGCTGCGAAAGCAGGCCAGATAAAGGTGATCGACTATCTCATCGACTGCGGCGCCGATGTCCGTGTGCCGGATAAGTATGGTGACTTGCCGGTGCATACGGCCTCGAACATGCAGCATGAAAAGGCGGCGGTGCGCCTTTTGGAGGTGGGGTCGGCGCCAGATGACCTGTTGCTGGAATATGCGGCCTGTCATGGCCAGCCCCAGGTCGCGAGACGGTGCCTCGATGCCGGCCTATCGCCCAGCCTGGTGCGGAAAAACGGCCTTTCCGTCCTGATGACCGCCGCCTATGGCGGCTCGTCAAAAGGTTCGACCAACATCGTCAAGCTGCTTATCGAGCGCGGCGCAGATGTTCTTTACAAAAATGCAGGTGGCGAGACGGCGCTCACCCATGCGCTGGGCTCGAGACACCTCGACGCAGCTATCTTGCTGGAGGAGGAAATGCGCAAGGCGCAGGAGAAGCTCGACGCGTCGACTGTGCTGCGGAAGAACATGACGGTCAACACGCCGCTGAAACTCAAGTAAAACGCACATCCCGAATCCGCGCCCTTTTGTCTCTTGGGAGCCTCCCATAATCTCATGCGTGCCGTTTTACGTGAAGTGAATGGCATCAGTTTTGAAAATGCCGGTTTTCCGGGATTCCGCAGGGCCTGCGATTGGGGTATAAGTCTGGAATGACGCAGAAAATCAGAAAAATCGTTTTCCCTGTGGCCGGCCTTGCGACAAGGTTCCTGCCCGCGACCAAGACCGTGCCGAAAGAACTCTTCCCGCTCGTCGACAAGCCGCTGCTGCAATACGCGGTCGAGGAAGCGCAGGAAGCGGGCATCGAGGAATTCGTCTTTATCTCCTCGCACCGCAAGCCCGAGATCGAAAAGCACTTCGCGCTGATGCCGGAGCTGGAGAAATACCTCAAGGACCTCGGCAAGGACACTTTCGCGAAAATCCTGCACAACTGCGCGCTGCCCGAAAAATCTGTGAAGATTATTTATCAGGACGACCCGCAGGGGCTGGGTCACGCGGTCTTCCTCGCGCGCGAAGCGGTGGGCCATGAGCCCTTCGCCGTGCTGCTGCCGGACGACGCGATTTTATGCCGTAAGGGCCCGGGCGTGCTGAAGCAGATGGCGGATTTTATTGCAGCGGAACCGGGCTCCAGCCTGATCGCCGCGCAGGAAGTCACGCCCGACCAGGTAAGTTTGTACGGCATCATCGACGGCACTGAAAAAAAAGGCGCGCATCTGCGCGTGAAATCCCTGGTGGAAAAGCCGCCGAAGGAAAAAGCGCCGTCGCGCATGGCGATCATCGGGCGCTACATGCTGCAGCCCGAAGTGTTCGGCATTCTCGATACCATGTGCAAAAACCGGCAGGGTAAAAAAGAAATCCAGCTCACCGACGCGATCTCGACGCTCGCGCAGACGAAACCCGTCTACGGATTCAATTTCGCCGGCCATCGCTTCGATTGCGGCCAGTGCGCCGGCTTCGTCGAAGCCAATGTCGCCTATGCGCTGCAGCGGCCGGAGCTGGAGAAGAGTTTGCGGGAGAAGCTCGCGCATCTTCTGAAATAACCGGAAGATTCGCGACGCTGCGATAAGAAAATTTCGTCATGATGCGGTCAAAAACCTGATAGCGCTTCGCATTTACAGAATGTGCGGCGCACAAAAAAGCGCGGTATCGCAAATATTCAGGACTGATTGCGCTGAAGATTTCTCCCTTACGGAAATTGAGAATGCGTTGCAGATGAAATGCCGCGCGCGGGCTTGCGAACAGATTATTAATTTCTTCCCGATATAGTGAAATCACCTGCTGAGCGCAGGGTTTTTATTGGGGGAGATTTTGTCATGGATTCGGGAACAGTACATTTCCTGTCGATTGTGGTGGGCCTGTGCTTCGGGCTCTGGCTTTTCACGCGGTTCCTCGTCAACGTGGGCTCGAAAGAGATCGCGCTGCTCGAGAGGCGCTTCATCGGCGCCCCGCTGCAAGCCGGGCATGTGTTCGCCGTGGGCAATGAGGTCGGCATGATGGCGACGTACCTGCCGCCGGGGCTGCATTTCGTTTTGTGGCCGCTCGTGCGCGTCGTGTACAAGCAGCCGTTCCTGACCGTGGGCGCCGACGAGCTCGGCATCGTGGAAGCAACCGACGGCCAGGCGATGTCCTCGGGCCGCATTTTCGCGGACGACCCGGCGGGCGAGGCGCATAACAACTTCCAGGATCCCGTGCGGTTCATGCAGGCGGGCGGAATCCGCGGCAAGCAGTTGCGTTTTTTGACCAACGGGACGTTCAAAGTTCACCCGTACCTGTTCAAGGTCTATAAAATCAAGAAGACCTTTATTCCCGAAGGCTCCATCGGCGTCGTGACGGCGGCTGACGGCGCGGGCATGCAGGGACTGCTGGCCAAAAGCGTGCAGGGACACGATAACTTCCAGAAGGCCGAAACCTTCCTGAAGAACGGCGGCCAAAAAGGGCCTCAGATCGACTTCCTGCGCCCCGGTACCTACAACATCAACACCGAGATCTTCAAGGTCGAGGTGCGCGAAGCCGTCAAGATCGCCGAGAACGAAATCGGCGTGGTGGAGGCGAAAGACGGTCAGCCGATGGATGCGCATGATGTCGTGGTGGAAACGCCCGGCGAACATAGTAACTTCCAGAATGGCCAGGCTTTCCTCGACAAGGGCGGCAAGCGGGGTCCCCAGGAAAGCATCCTGACGCCCGGTACCTACTATATCAACCCGTACCTGTTCTCGGTGACCAAGCGCAAGCAGATCATCATCAACCAGGGCGAGGTCGGCGTGCTGATCTCCAACATCGGCAAGGACCCGTCCGAATTCACGGGTGAAGACAGGCTGCCCGGAGAGGACGCCTCCGACGTCAAGGGCCGCACGCGCCACGTCATGCCGACGGGCTTCCGCGGCATCCAGCGCGAAGTGCTGGGGCCCGGGGCATACAATATGAACCCGCTTGCCTATACCGTCATCGTGATCCCGACGGTCACGCGCTCCGTCGAATGGAGCGCCGAAGCGAAACCGGCGGCAGGTTCGGCCAGCTTCGATCCGTTCCAGGTCGTCTCGCATGACGGCTTCCCGATGCAGGTGGAAGTGCGCTGCCAGTACCGCATCCTGCCCGAGAACGCGCCTTACGTGGTGCAGAAGATCGGCTCGGTCGCGCAGCTGGAAAGCAACGTCATCCACCCGCAGATCGACGGTATCTTCCGGGCGCAGGTCGCGCGCTCTCCCGCCATCTCCTATCAGCAGAATCGCGCTGAAGAGCAGAAAATGGCGGAAGAGGCCGTGCGCGCCGACCTTACCAAATACCGCGTCGACGTGGTCTCGGTCATGGTGACGAATATTCACCTGCCCGAACAGCTGATGCAGACGACGCAGCAGAAGAACCTGGCCGAGCAGCAGAAGTCGATGTTCGACTCCAAGCGCGAAGCCGAAGTGCGCCGCATCGAGTTCGAGAAGACCAAAACCGAAGCCGACATGCAGGTCAAGGTCATCTCGGCGGAAGCCGGCATCAAGGTCGCCCAGTTCGAAGCCAAGCAGATCGAGGAGCGCGCGCGCGGCGACGCCGCCCGCGTGCGCATGATCGGGGAAGCCGATGCCGCCAAGACCCAGATGGTCGGCGACGCCGAAGCCGGCATCATCCGGGCGAAGGGTGAGGCGCAGGCGAAGGCCTACCAGACCCAGGTCAATGCGCTGACCGCGCAGGGCGTCACCACGGTCGAGGTTATCAAGGCGATCTCGGCCGCGGGCCTCAAGATCACGCCCGATATCCAGGTCGCCGGCGGCGGCGGTCCTGGCGGCGATGGCGGGGGCGGCGGCCTTGTGCAGCTGCTGCTGGCCAAAATGCTGCAGCAACAGCCATCACCATCGCAGCGCGATAAAGCGGCCTGATAAGGACTAATCGTTTCCGGGCGCGTCCAGCGGCTTTCTCCAGGTAAACAGGAAAGTCGCGCCGCGCCCGGAAGATTCCACCCGGATGGTTTCGCCGTGGGATTCGAGTATCCGGCTGACGATTGACAGGCCCATGCCGCTGCCTTCTATCTTGTCGCGGGGCTTGAGCGTCTGGAAAATCTCGAAAATGTGCGCCTGATGCTCGGGCAGAATGCCGGGGCCGTCGTCCGCCACGCCGAAAACATATCCCGCGTCGTCCTCCTTCATGGAGATCCGGATTGTGCCGGCGCCGCGGTCGTGATGCTTGACCGCATTGCCGATCAGCCCGGCAAAGACTCTCTCGAGCGCAAACGCGGGCACACGTGCCCGTTTCAGGCTTTCATCGACGAAAATGGCGAATCCCGGCGGCGGCGCAATAGTCTCCAGCGCCGCTGCGATGACGATGTCGGCAGGAACCGGCTCTCCCTCGTCCTTCTCCGTAAGCGCATAGGCCAACAGGTCGTCTAGCAGTCTTTCCATGCGCAGCACGCGGCTGCGCAGGGTTTGCAGATGCGCGCGGGTGGCGTCGGGAAGCGGGGTTTTCGCATCTTCCTCCGCCCAGTAGGACAGGCTCGATATCGAGCGCAGGGGGGATTTCAGGTCATGGGAGGCGATCCAGGCGAAACGCCGCAGCTGCTCGTTCGAGGCTTCCAGCGCGCGCAGTTTTTCCTGCAGCTGGCGGTAGAGATCGACGTTCTCGATGGCGACCGCAGTGACGTTCGCCAGCGCCTGCAGAATCGCGATCTCCTCCGGTTGCGGGCAGCGGTTCTCCGCCCAGTAATTGCCGATGGCGCCGATAGGCGCCTCCTGGCGGATGGGGACCATGGCGAGACTCTTGACAAAAGTCGGACGGTAGGCCGCGGCCGGGATGCGTGGGTCTTTATATATGTCTTCGATAACGGCAGGCGTCGCATTCAGCATCACCCAGCCGCTGATGCAGTTCTTCATCGGGAAGCGCTGGCCCTTCCATAGGGGGCTGATCGCGTTTTCATCGGCGTAAAAACATTTATCGCCGTCGCGCAGGACGAAAGTCGCGCCGTCCGCGCCGGTCAGGTCGCGCGCCGCCTTGCGGACGACGGCCATGACGGTATCGAGGTCCCGCGCCTGCGACAGCTCTTCCACGACGGCGACCAAGCGCTCCGCCGCCTGCGCGGATGATTTTGTCGGGAAGGTTTCGCCTGTTTTCCGATGGGGCTGGAGATCGAGAGTCATGGGCTGCCTTTTCCTTTTCTTTCCATTATACAGCGAAAACCGTCCCTTGGGGAGCCGTTCCTCCGGCCCTTTTACCGCGCCGGAAACCTGTGCTATAAGACATTGAAAATTCATTTATTCGGGGCACATATAAAATATGTCTTCAGCAAAACAAGAGCAGTCCAGAGGCTTCATCGCGGAACTTTTCGAGGACAAGCTGGTGGCCCTGACCATTATCGTGGGCGCGCTTGGATACTTCGTCGATGTTTTCGACCTCTTGCTGTTCACCATCGTGCGCGTCCAGAGCCTGAAGGACATCGGCGTGCCGGCGAAGGACCTGCTGGATGCCGGCGTGACCATCATCAGCTGGCAAATGGCGGGGCTTCTGCTGGGCGGGCTGCTGTGGGGAGTGCTGGGCGACCGGCTCGGGCGGCTCTCGGTGCTGTTCGGCTCGATCCTGTTATATTCGTTGGCCAATATAGCCAATGCCTATGTGGAAACCGTGCCGCAATACGCGATCCTGCGCTTCATCACCGGTCTCGGCCTCGCGGGGGAGCTCGGCGTGGGCGTGACGCTGGCCTCAGAACTTCTGCCCAAAAGACTGCGCGGCCTCGGCACCACGCTCATCGCCACCGTCGGCGTCATGGGCGCTTCCGCCGCCGCCGTCATCTCGCATTACACCGACTGGCGCACCGCCTATATCATCGGCGGCGTCATGGGCCTCGTGCTGCTGGTGCTGCGCGTGAACGTAAAGGAATCGGGCATGTACAAAAAGCTTGCGGCCGACCGGAAGAAAGTCTCTCGCGGCGACCTTGTCATGCTGCTGACCAAATGGAACCTGCTGCGCCGCTATCTTGCCGTCATCTGCATCGGCGCGCCTATCTGGGGCGTTATCGGCGTACTCATCATGTTCACGCCGGAATTCGCGCGGGACTTCGGCCTCAAGATCGAGCCGACAGCCGTGGACGCCGTGCTCTACTGCTATATCGGCACGACCCTGGGCAGCTTTTTCAGCGGGGCCTTGAGCCAGCGCCTCAAAAGCCGGCGCAAGTCCATCGCCGTGTCGCTTCTCATGCTGATCGTCTTTCTTGTCCTGTTCGTGACGGTGAAGCCGGAAACGCTTTTCGCCTATTACGGGCTCTGCGGGCTGCTGGGCGTTGCGGCGGGCTACTGGGCGATGTTCGTGCAGGTGGGGGCGGAGCAGTTCGGCACCAATATCCGCGCGACTGCCGCGACCTCGATTCCCAATGTCGTGCGCGGCCTGACCATCCCCATGACGACGGCGTTCCGCGCGATGATTCCGGCCATCGGCGTGACGATGAGCGGCCTGGTGGTGATGGTTGTCACTTTGGGGCTTGCCTTTATCGGCCTTTGCAGCGTTAAGGAAACTTTTCATGAAGATCTCGACTATCTGGAAGTCTAAATTTTTATGAAAATAAATCTTTAGCCCTTTTTTAGGGTTTTCAGCCTAATCTGGCATAAGGGGGTAATTTTTTATGGCTGACATGAAAATATCTGACATGAAGACGCTCGTCGTCGACGACCACATCATCATTCGTCACGATCTTGAGAAATTTTTGAAGAACATGGGGTGCCGGCACGTCGACCAGGCTGCCAATGCCGAGGAAGCGCAGAAAAAAATCGCGGGAGAGCAGTACAACATTGTTTTCCTCGACTGGAACATGCCGGGCAAGAGCGGCTTTCACCTGCTGCAGCAATGCCGCGCGGACAAGGCTTTCGACAACGTCGCCTTCGTCATCGTCTCGGCTGAATCCGACGATCGCTACATCATCGAGGCGCTGAAGGCGGGGGCGACTTCCTATATCGTGAAGCCCGTGTCGGAAGCGACGCTGCAGGAACACCTCGTCAAGGTTCTCGCCTGGATCGGCAAGCGACCGGTTCCGCCGCGCCAGCAAAGCGCCTGAAGGGACTTGCAAAACCCATGGACAGCATCAGGACCATGAAAATAGATGTGTCCGATGTCGTGGCCCGCAGCGTCACGAACACTTTCGGCGTCATGTTCCGGCGCGAAGTGGGGGACGGCGACTTCGGCGAGGGCTTTGCCGAAGGCTCGGGGCAGGAAATCTGCAGCCGCGTCAGCCTGTGGCAGGACGGCACGCTGAACATGGATTTCTGCTTTCATTTCGACCGCGAGCTCTTGTCGTCCATCGTCACCGACGCCTATCCCGAAGAGGCGCCGGATAAAAGGACGCCGCTGTGCGAGGATATCGCCTGCGCCGTCGCCAACATCGTGGTGAGCAACGTCAAGACCTTCCTGAACGGCCGCGGCTTCGACATGAACATGAATATCCCGACGGCGGGCGTCGTCGCCGCCAACGGCGGGCAGCTGGTGCACCTGAAATTCCGTTGCAATGCCGGCGCGGAAAAAGGCGACAGCATTCTCGTCAACATGCAGATGCAGGACCGGAGGAAGGGTTGATGCAGCGGATCGCGCTCAACTCCCGGCAGGACGGCTTCAGGGACGCTCTGAAAAGGGCAGCCGCGATACAGCCGCAGCTGGTGCTGGTCTTCGCATCCCCTTCCTTCTGGCAGGACAGGGGCGCCATTTCCGACGCCTGTACGCTGAAGGACGTGCATGTGGTGGGCTGTTCGACGGCGGGCGAGATTTCGGGCGCGGGCGTGTCGGAGGGAACCTGTTCGATCATGGCGATGCGCTTCGCCGGCGGCGAGGTCAAGGTGGCGGCGGCGCAGCTTGCCTCGGCCGACATGTCTCAGGCCGCGGGCGCGTCGATCGGCGACGCCCTCAAAGAATCAAGACTGCGCGGCATTTTCGCGCTGGCGCCGGGACTCCAGGTGGACGGCAGCGCCTTTGCCGCCGGCATCGCGGCGGCGGCGGGCGATAATGTCCTCGTGACGGGCGGGCTCGCGGGCGACGGCATGAATTTCAGGAATACCTTCACCATGCTCAACGGCATGGTCTTCCCCAACCTCGCTGTCGCCTTCGGGATATACGGGGACTCGGTCACTATGAAATGCGGCACGCGCTGCGGCTGGAAGCCCTTCGGCCTTGCGCGCCGCGTCACGAAATCGAAGGCGAACGTGCTTTACGAGCTCGACGGCAAGCCGGCGCTGGATCTTTACCGGAGGTACCTGGGCGAGAGAGCCGCGGCGCTGCCCGCGACGGGCCTCGTCTACCCTTTCAGCGTGCAGCGCGAGGACGGAAAGGAAACCGGCATGGTGCGCTGCGTGCTCGCCGTCAACGAAGGGGAGGGCAGCATCACGCTGGCGGGCGACGTGGCGCAGGGCAGCATCGTGCGGCTCATGTATTCGGACCCCGACCTGCTGGTCGACAACGCGGCCGCTGCCGGCGTCGAGGCGGTGAACGGCAGCAAAGGGCCTTCGGTGAGCCTGCTTGTCAGCTGCGCGGGCCGCAAGCTTGCGATGGGCGACGACGCGGGCGCCGAAATCGACGCCGTGCTGCGCAGCGCCGGGCCTGAATCCCTCTGCGCCGGGTTCTATTCCTATGGCGACATCGCGCCCTCAGGCGGCCCGCAGCGCGCGGACGTTCATGGCCAGTCGATCACGGTCACGCACATCGGGGAGAAGGCTTAGATGACGGGATCGGCAAAACTGGCGCGGCAGCTCAAAACCCATCTCGGCCACGAGGACGCGGGCGTTGCGGCGAAGCATTTCGAAAAGCTTCAGGCGCTGCTCCGGGACGTCGATACCGCCTACGTGCAGCAGACCGAGCGCCTGAAACTGGCCCTGCGTAATCTCGATATTTCCTCGCAGGAAATGATCGAGGCCAACCTGCAGATGGAGCAGCTGAACCTGTCGCTTGCGGCCGTTCTCGACAGCCTCGGGCAGGCGATACTGTTTTTCGACAAGAACGGGATATGCTCGAATATCTTTTCGAAGGCCTGCCTCACGCTCCTCGAAGCGGACCCGGGCGGAAAGCACGTGGCGGAGGTGCTGCGCCTCGATGCCGAGGGCAGGGAACAGCTGATATCGCTGCTCGACGTCGCCTTCCTCGGGCAGTCCACGATTTTTTCCTTCGACGAGCTCATGAAGCACGCGCCCCGGCGCTACGCGCATTCGAAGGAACTGTCTATCGCGCTGGACTATCGCGCCATGTACAGCCATTCCGGCAAGATGACGGGCATCCTCGTCATCGCGCAGGACGTGACGCGCGACGAGCAGGCGAGAGAGGAAATCCGCGTCAAGGAAGCGCGCATCGTGCGCATGCTGCGCATCGCCAAGGACAAGCTTGCGTTCACGCGCTATCTGCGCGGCATGGAGCGGTCTTTGCTGTCGCCCGCCGGCGACCGCACGGCCGAGCAGGTCGCGCGCGAAATTCATACGCTGAAAGGCCTTTCCAAATTCTTCCATATGGAGACGGTCGCGAACATCCTGCACGAGATGGAAACCGTGCTGAATTCGCCCGGCGTTTCGACCGAGGAGGTGCTGGCGACCTGTCGGGAAAGGCTGGAGGAACTGTGCGAAGAAGCGCGGGGCTTCGGGCGGGAGATCTGGGGCGGCAATTTCGAGATCCAGGAAGAGGTCCTGACGATTCCCGTCAGCCATGCGACCGAATTCGGCAAGGAGCTGCGCCAGCACGGCGCGCAGGGCATTGCCTTCAGCTTCTTCCGGAAGATCGTGGCGCAGCCGGTCCGCGATCTGCTGGTGCCCTTCGAGACGCAGCTGACTTATTTCGCCGAAATGGCGGACAAGGCTGTCAACATCACGTCGCCCGAAAGCGGCGAGGTGCGCGTCTTCGCGATCGTCTACAAGGAGCTGATCGAATCCCTCGTCCATATGGCCCGCAACATCGTCGACCACGCGGCCCAGCCGCCCGAAGTGCGGGAAGCGGCCGGCAAGACTTCGGGACTGAATGTGAAGATCGATGTTAAGTATGAAAACGAATTCAAGCACAACATGATTATCACAATCGCCGATGACGGCGCCGGCGTAAATATCGACAAGCTGCGCGAAAGATACGAGGAGGCGGGCGGCGCCAAGGGCCTTGAGCCCGAAAAACTGCTGCAGCATATCTTCGATGCGAAAATTTCCACGCGGGATGTGGTGACGGAAACCTCCGGCCGCGGCATCGGGCTCGACGCCATCAAATCCGCCGCCGAAAAGCTGCGCGGCTCCATCCGCGTGGATTCGGAACCGGGGCGGGGCACGGTTTTCACGCTCCGCCTGCCCGTCATCTGGGAACCGGCCTGACACCCGCGACTGTTCTAGAACAGCTGAACCACGAATTTCCCCTTGAATCTCAAGGGTAAATTAGCACGCAAGCTCAGTGATTTATGAGAAATAAATTTGTTTTCCAAGCCAAACCAATTCTTCATCGTCCTATGCCTATAATCCCTTCCATTGGGCAAGAAGGAGACACCGATGCGCGCCGTTTTATGTGCTTTGATTCTTTCGCTTTTTTTCATCACGCCGGCCCATGCCTTCAGCGCCTCCGACCTGGACGCGGCGAATAAATATTATGCGGAAAAATCATACCAGCTGGCGGCGACCGAATTCGCGAAATACCTCAGCGACACATCCGATGCGGCATTGTCGCGCGAAGTCATATTCAAATGGTCGGACAGCGTGACGCGCGGCAAGGACGAGGCCAACCGCGAAAAAGCCGAAAAGAGCCTGCGCGACCTTATTGAAGGCAAGGACCATGACCGCTGGTGGGCCGAAGCGAATGTGTCGCTGGCTGCGCATTTCGGGGAAAAAGATCCCTGGGGCAAGGGCGCCGAGATCAAGAAATGGCTCGACGATGCGCGCGACTGGTGGGCGGGATCGGACGACGTCGACCTCGCGCGCGAAAAATTCATCGCCATCAGTTTCCAGCTGGCGGATTTCAACACCTCGCACTGGGGCTGGTATGTTTCGGATGTCCGTCCGATACGCCTCGGCGACAAGGCTGTCATCCCGCAACCGCAGGGCAACCAGGGCCTGCAGATACTGTTCGAGGAGATTTTGAAAATCGCGAAGTCGGACGCCGACAAGGCGCATGCGCATTACGGGCTCGGCATGTCCTATATGCAGAACTATTCCGGCGACCAGAAGCTGCGCGACAAGGCCATCGAGGAATTCGAGGAAGTGACGGACGACTTCGAGGACACCGAATGGGCCGACGATGCCTGGTACCAGATGGCCATGTTCTACGAGAACAAGGGAGACTACGTAAAGGCAGAGGATACTTACAAGGATCTCCTCAAGCATTTCAAGGAAGGCTCGTCGCAGTGGGTGGATGATTCCAAACGCCGGCTCGAGCAGATCGTGAACCCGCAACTCTCGGTCAGCCTCGGCAATACTTTCATCCCGGAATCTGAAATCCAGTTCTCGATTGGCTGGCGCAACATAAAGCAGGCGGAAGTGACGCTGTACAAGCTCGACTTGCCGGCGGAGCTGCGGCTGGAAAGCGACACCTCCGGCTATTCCGGATATCAGGAACTGTTGAGGATCATGGTCGAAAAGGGCCGCCATGCGCAGCTCGAAAAACAGGTATCATGGACGGCGAAGCTGGAAGACGACGGCAAGCATGTGCCGCACAGCGAATACAAAGGCATGGCCGAATGGCGCAAGGAAGACAAGGACGACAAGACAGACCCCAAGCTGGGCAGTCTGCCCGCCGGCGCCTATATGCTGATGGTCGCCTCCGGCGAGCAGAAAGCCTGGGAGCTGGTGCTGGTCAGCGATCTTGCGCTCGTCAACAAGACCTCTAAAAACATGGCGCTGTTCTTCGCGATGAACGCGAAAACCGGCAAGCCGGTGGCGGAAGCGAAGGTCGGTTACATTTATTCCTATTATGACGCCAACGGCAATACGCGCTGGGAGCGCGGGCAGGGCACGACCGACAGCAACGGCCTCCTGAAGGCGGAACTGCATGACAATGCGCCCCGCAACTATTCGCAGCAGCACAGCGTTTTCGCGGCCGTGTCCGGCGACGGCGGGCAGGCCTTCGTGCAGAACAACTACTACCAGTACAATTCGAACAACAAGGGCGAATGGTGGCTCTATGCCTTCAGCGACCGCCCGGCCTACCGCCCCAATGAAACGGTCAGCTTCAAGGCCATCCTGCGTCATCCGGAAAACGGCGCGTTTGCAAACCCCGCCGGCATGGCGGTCAAGGCGCGCATCTATGACGCGCAGGGCAACCAGGTGAAAGAGGGCGCCTATACGCTGAACGCATATGGCGCTTTCGACGATGCGCTGGTGCTGGATGAAAAGGCCGTGCTCGGCCAATACCGGATGGATGTCTATACGGCCGACCTCAACAATCACCTTGCCTCGACGCCGCTCTTCAGCCTGGAGGAATACAAGCTGCCCGAATTCGTCGTGACGGTGAAGCCGGAACCCAAGGACGACAAGGCCAAGGTCAGCGCCTATCGCCTTGGCGATACGGTGCAGGTCAGCGTGGATGCGCAGTATTACTTCGGCGGCCCGGTCGCGAACGCGCAGGTGGAATACCTGGTGTACCAGACCCCTTATTATCACCAGTACCAACCTGTGCATGCCTATGACTGGTACTACAAAGACATGTATCCGCAGAATTACGGCTACGGCGGTTACGGCCAGCTGCTGAAAACAGAGAAAATCACGACCGACAAGGAAGGCAAGGCGAAGTTCAAGATCGAGACGCCGAAGGACTCCGGCAACGACCTGCAATACCACGTGGAAGTGCGCGTGGTGGACCAGAGCCGCCGCGAAATCCGCTCGACATCGGACATCAAAGTCACGAAGAACGCTTTCTTCGCGTACCTTGAGCCGAAGCAGAACCTATACCGCCCCGGCGACAAGGCGGTGGTGACGATAAAGACCATGACCGCCAACAGCGAGCCGGTCGCGGTCGAAGGCAAGGTCACCATCCTGAAAAACACCTGGCGCGAACCCGTCATGCTGAACGGCAGGATGGCCAATCCCGCCGGCTATAACGGGCAGGAAGTGGTAACCAAATTCGTCAAGACGAACGACAAGGGAGAGGCCACGTTCGAATTCGAGCCCGGCGAGAATGGCTTCTACGCCGTCGAATTCACCGGCTTCGACGAGGGCAGGGAAGTAAAGGGCGTGACCAACGTCTATGTCTGCGACACTTCCGCCACCAATATCGGCTATCGCTACAGCGGGCTGCAGATCATCGCCGAGAAAGACACCTTCAATGTCGGCGATACGCTGCGCGCGATGATTGTATCCGACCAGCCGGACACTTACGTGCTGTTCACGACCGAGGCCGACGGCATTTATGACTACCAGATGATCCACCTCGAAGGCAGCGTGAAGCTGGTCGAGGTGCCGGTGAAATCCAACTATACGCCCAACGTCTTCCTCTCCGCCATGAGCGGCGACCATTACCAGATGAAGATGAACGCGCTGCAGGTCATCGTGCCGCCCGTCGAAAAATTCCTGAACGTGAAGATCACGTCGGATAAAGAGGTCTACCAGCCGCAGGAAGAGGGCGCGTTTGAACTGACGGTGACGGACAAGGACGGCAAGCCGGTCACCGGCGAAGTTGCGCTCGGCCTCGTCGATGCCTCCGTCTATTACATCCACGACGAATACGCACAAGATATCCGCCAGTTCTTCTACGGCGACAAGCGCCAGCAGAGCATCCAGACCCAGACCAGCTTCCAGCAGCACCCCTACGTCAAGCTGGTGCGCGGCGAGAACAACGAACTGATCTCGGATGACGAACGCCAGCGCCGCGACCGGGCGAAGAATCCGATGGGGCAGGACGAAGGCTCCGTCAACGGGCGCGAGATAGACCGGCTGCAGGGCCAGATGGGCGCCGTTGGCGGCAAGCTGAAGGATGGCGCTTACCCTGAGGAAAAGGCGGCCCGCGCCTCGAGCGAGACTTCCGCCCCCGCGGCGGCGTCGCCCGTGTTCGCGGCGAAGGAAGACGGCTATCGCATGAACGCCGACAAGAAAACGCTTAACAAAGTGGGGGAACAGGAAAAAGGCCAGGGGGGCGGCGGGCCCGCGCAGGCGGAGGAGCCGCTGCAGGTCCGCAACGACTTCCGCTCGACCGTCATCTGGCAGCCCGCCGTGAAGACGGATGCTGCAGGCAAGGCGGTCGTAAAGGTCAAATACCCGGATTCGCTGACCACCTGGCGCATGACCGCGCGCGCCGTGACGCCCGAAACGGCCATCGGCACGGTCACGCATGAGGTGAAATCGAACAAGGAACTCATGATCCGCCTGCAGGCGCCGCGCTTCTTTACCGAGCGCGATCTTGTGGACGTTTCGGCGCTGATCGACAATATGTCGGACAAACCCATCACCGTTTCCCCCGTCATCAAGGTCGAGGGCGTTACGGTGACAGGCCTCTACCGTAACGGCGAATTCGTGAAGGGCGAGGCGGGCCCCATCGACATCCCCGCGCATGGGCAGGGCCGCATGGACTGGGCTGTTTCCGCGCAGAAGGCGGGCGTGGCTTCCATTACCGTCAGCGTGCGCAACGGCAAGACCGGCGATGCGATGCAGAAAACCTATCCCGTCATCCCGCACGGCATCGAGAAATTCATCGCGCAGTCGGCGGTGCTGAAGGGCGGCGAGGGCGAGCAGACGAAAGAAATCGCCATTACTATCCCGAAAGAACGCATCAAGGAATCGACCAGCCTTCGCCTCAACCTTTCGCCCTCGCTGGCGGCGAACCTCCTGGATGCGCTGCCCTATCTCGCCGATTACCCCTATGGCTGCGTCGAGCAGACGATGAGCCGCTTCCTGCCTGCCGTCGTGGTGGCAAAAACCATGCGCGATCTTGGAATCTCGTCATCGGAAGTCGAGGCCTATATCAGCGATGTGCTGGAGCCGCGCGGAGACCCGAAAGGCCACCCGCAGCGCCGCAGCGACCCCACCTATTCGCGCCTGAAAACCATGACGACGGACGCGCTCAAGCGCCTCTATGACTTCCAGCATGCCGACGGCGGCTGGGGCTGGTGGAAAACCGGCGACAGCGACCGTTTCATGACCGCCTATGTCGTCTGGGGTATGAGCCTTGCGCGCGACGCGGGCACGGAAATCCAGAATGGCGTCATCTATCGCGGGGCCGAATACCTGAAAAACCAGCTGGTCGAGGAAGAAAATGCCCCCGACATGCTGGCCTGGATGCTGCATGCGCTTTCGGGCTCCAACACGGGCACGGATGATCGCGTGAACCGCCAGCGCAAACGCCTGTGGGAAATGCGCGACAAGCTGAACCCCTACGCCCGCGCGCTTTTCGCGCTGGCCGAAAAGGGTTATGGCGACGCCGAGCACAGCCGCATCCTGTCGCAGAACATCATCAACGGCATCGACCAGGACAAGGGCAATGGCACTGCGCATTGGGGCGAATCCGGCATCCATTACCGCTGGAGCGAGGGCGGCGTGGAAGCGACGGCTTTCAATATCAACGCGCTCTCGCAGCTCGACCCGCAAAGCGCCTATCTGGAACCGGCGGTGAAATGGATGTCGCTGAACCGCCGCGGCGCCAGCTGGAAAAATACCCGCGATACGGCGATTGCCATCCTCGGCCTCACCGAATACCTGAAGGCCACGCATGAACTCTCGCCCGACTACACCTATAAGGTGATGGTCAACGGCGTCAACGTGCGCGAGGGCAAGGTGGATTCGTCCAACGTGTTCTCCTTCAACCGCATCGTCGACGTCCCGGCCGAACACTTACGTGACGGCAACAACACGGTGAAAATCGTTATGTCGGGCAAGGGCGCGCTCTATGCGGCGGCCTATGCGAAGTACTTCACGCTGGAAGAACCCATCACCAAGGCGGGGAACGAGATATTTGTGGAGCGCAAATACTTTATCCAGTCGGTCAAGGAAACGCTGATGAAGGGTTATACGAACGACTGGAAGCCGCTGAAAGACGGCGACGCGGTTCATAGCGGCGACCGTATCCGCGTCGAGGTGACGCTGGACGCGAAGAACAACTACGAATACCTGGTGGCGGAAGACTACAAGCCCGCAGGCCTCGAAGCGGTCGAGCTGAACAGCGGCGCGGGCGAGGCTATCGACCTTGACCGCGACGGGCGCGAGACATCTTCGCGCACGCCGCTCTACCAGGAATTCCGCGACCAGAAGGCCGCTTTCTTCATCGGCAAGGTGAAGCAGGGCAAGCACCTGTTCCGCTACGAGCTGCGCGCGGAGATTCCAGGAAAGTTCCACGCGATGCCGAACCAGTCGCATGCGATGTACGTTCCGGAAATACGGGCGAACAGCGACGAGATGCGGATCGACGTGAATGATGCTGCAGATTCTGGAAAGAAATAGCTAACAGGTGTCGCCCCGGCGAAGGCCGGGGCCCACGGACGTTCAAAGTGCAGCCTTGACCGACACAAGCCGGTCATGAACTTTCCTTCGCAGTCCGTGGATCCCGGCCTTCGCCGGGATGGCAATGGGGGGCAATTTAAATAAAGTTCCCTCCACCTGAATCTCGCTTCCTGAAAAGGGGCGGCGTGGTAAAATCGGCGCATGGAACAAGTGAGCAGCCCCGTGACGCCGAAGGTCCACGGCTTCGACATCAACGCGCCCTCCGTCCGCGATCAGGACAGGATACTGACGCTCGACGCGCTGCGCTTTCTGGAAGCGCTGGAGCGCAAGTTCGGCCCGCGCCGGCGCGACCTGATGGCGGAACGCGTGAAGCTCCAGCAGAAGCTGGATGAGGGCTGGAAGCCGAAATTTCCCGAAGAGACAGCGAGCATCCGCTCGACGCCCTGGACCGTGCGCCCCGCGCCCGATGATTTGAAGGACCGCCGTGTCGAAATCACCGGCCCCGTCGACCGCAAGATGATCATCAACGCGCTCAATTCCGGCGCCTCCTGCTTTATGGCGGATTTCGAGGATTCCAACACGCCCACCTGGGCCAACCAGATCAACGGCCAGCTCAACCTGCTGGAAGCGAACCTCGGCACCATCGAATTGACCGATGCCGTGAGCGGCAAGGAATACAGGTTGAAGGAAAAGACCGCGGTCCTCATCGTGCGCCCGCGCGGGCTGCATATGGAAGAAAAACATATGACGCTGGGCGGCCATCATATTTCCGCGTCGTTCTTCGACTTCGGCCTCTATGTGTATCACAACGCGAAAGCGCTGCGCGACAAAGGCTCGGGCCCCTACTATTACCTGCCGAAGATGGAAAGCTATCAGGAGGCGCGGCTGTGGAACGACGTGATCGTCCATGCCGAAGACGCGCTCGGATTGTCCCGGGGTACTGTACGTGTGACGGTGCTGATCGAAACCATCATGGCTGCCTTCCAGATGGATGAAATCCTGCACGCGCTGAAGGACCATATCACCGGCCTCAACTGCGGGCGGTGGGATTATATCTTCAGCTTCATCAAGAAGTTTTCGAAGCATAAAGAATATATGCTGCCCGACAGGGCGGAAGTGACGATGACCTCGCATTTCCTGCGCTCCTACAGCCTGAACCTTATCAAAACCTGCCACGCCCGCGGCGCGCATGCGATGGGCGGCATGGCGGCGCAGATACCGATCAAGAACGACGAAGCCGCCAACGCGGGCGCGCTCGCCAAGGTGCGCGCCGACAAGGAACGCGAAGCGAATGACGGCCACGACGGCACCTGGGTCGCGCATCCGGCGCTGGTGCCGCTCGCGCGCGAGATTTTCGACAAGGTCATGCCGGGGCCCAACCAGCTTTCCAACATGCGCAGCGACGTCAAGGTGACCGCGGCCGACCTGCTGGCGATTCCCGAAGGCAGCGTGACCGAAGACGGCGTGCGCAAAAATATCAACGTGGGCCTGCTTTATATGAAAGCATGGCTCTCCGGCATGGGCTGCGTGCCCATCCATAACCTGATGGAAGACGCGGCGACGGCGGAAATTTCGCGCACGCAACTGTGGCAATGGCGCAAACACAAGGCGAAGCTGAAAGACGGCCGCGTCATTGATGATCAGTGGATGGAAACCTTTTTAAACCAGGAAGCCGCCAAGCTGAAAGACGGCGCCGACGACAAATACCTGGCGGACGCCATCGCGCTGTTCAGGGAGCAGGTGATGTCGCCGCAGCTGGATGATTTTCTGACGACCAAGGCCTATGACATGATTCTGGGGTACGAAAGAGGATAAGATAACGCATGGACGTCGATCTCACCGCCTGGCTGGGGCTCGCCCTCCGCTGGTTTCACCTTATGCTGGGGATCATGTGGATCGGCGCGTCCTTCTATTTCGTCTGGCTGGACCTGGCCCTGCGCCCGCCCAAAGCCAAGGAAGACAAGGCCGCCGGGGTCAGCGGCGAGGTCTGGGCCGTGCATGGCGGCGGTTTCTACCACAAGAAAAAATACCTCGTCGCGCCCGAGGGCATGCCCGAAGACCTGCACTGGTTCAAGTGGGAAGCCTACCTCACCTTTATCAGCGGCTTCCTGCTCCTGTGCCTGCTCTATTACTTCAACGCCGACCAGTACCTGATCGACCCCGCAAAAATGCCGCTGAAGCCGCTGCAGGCGACCTTGCTGGGGTTGGCATTTATCGGCGGCGGCTGGGTGTTTTACGACGCTCTGTGCAAATCTCCGCTGGGCGATAACGTGAAGGTCTTCAGCGCGATCTGGGCGGCGGCGCTGGTTTTTTCGGCCTGGGCCCTGTGTGAAATGTTTACGGGCCGCGGCGCGTTCATTCATGTGGGCGCGATGATCGGCACGGCCATGACGGCCAATGTCTTCGCTGTCATCATCCCGAACCAGAAGAAAGTCGTGAAGGCGCTGCTCTCCGGCGAAAAGCCCGAAGCCAAATACGGCAAGATCGCCAAGCAGCGCTCCATGCACAACAATTATATGACGCTGCCCGTGCTGCTCATCATGATCAGCAACCATTACCCCATGCTCTACAGCGGTGATTATAACTGGCTGATATTGTCGGGCCTTGGGTTATCGTCATGGCCGTTCCGGCATTTCTTTAACCTGAAAGACAAAGGCATTACCGATTACCGCTATGTGTCGGTGGGTGTCGCGGGTTATATCTTCGTCATGCTCGCGGCTTCGGGCCTGTTCGTGACGGAACGGCCCGTGGGAGCAAAGCAAACCGTGACACCGGCGGAAGTGCGGCAGATCGTGCGCACGCATTGCAGCAGCTGCCACAGCGACACGCCCGTCAACTCCACCGTCAGCGCCGCGCCCGGCGGCGTCATGTTCGACACGATGGATGAAATCAAAAAATACGCCCCCCGCATCATCGAACGCGCCGTCAAAACCGACTCCATGCCGCTTGACAACGAAACCCATATGACGGACGAGGAGCGGAAGAAGCTGGGGGCAGGGTTGAATACATTAGAGACTTCTAAGTGAATAGTATGCGGGCTGTGAAACCTTCACTCATGTTATTCTGCGTACTTGCGGTTCTACTCCATGCTACCCTTTCCTATTCTGAAAACGTATCGACTTGGGGGAGTCTCAAAGGCGTTACTAGTATAAGTGGCGTAATAGTTGGAACCCCCGGCAAAGGCCTGACGGCTGTTGGTGTGGGCAGAAGAAGAATTCTTGATATTATTTATCAAGGTTTCCGTTTCAATGGAATTGAAACAAAGGCTCCGTATCCCGAATCTCCGGTTCTCTTCGCTGATGTCCTTACTAAGGGGGTTGTGAATGGCGATATTGAGTTTGAGGTTGAGTTTTCTCTAATGACGGAGACGAATTTCCCCTCGGTGAAAACAGAGAATAAAACAAAATGGAACCCCAACATTCCAGTTGGCGTATGGACGTATTATTCAAAAACAAAGATAACGAGCGCGGAAATGTCTGCCAAAGATGCCACAGAGGCTACAGCGGCAATTAGAGACAGTATTTATCACTCAGTTGGCAATGCAGCTTCCCGCTTGATTTCCGATATGAAGAGGGACAATCCAAAATAAAGAAAATATCTAACTTCCCCGATACGTACTATACCCATAGGGCGAGACCAGCAGCGGCACGTGGTAATGGGCCGCGGCGTCGCTGATGCCGAAGTGGAGGGAGATCACGTCGAGGAAGGGGGTTTTCGGCAGCTTCACGCCCATGCCCTTGAAATACTTCCCGGCCTCGAAGGCAAGGCGGTACTGGCCCGTTTTCATGTCCTTGCCCATCAGCAGCGGCGCGTCGCAGCGGCCGTCGGCGTTGGTCTTTGCGGACAGGACCAGCGTCTCCTTGCCTCCCTTGGCCACCCGGTAGAGCTTCAGCGCGATGCCCTTGCCGGGGCAGCCGTGGGCGGTGTCGAGGACATGCGTGGTGAGTTTTCCCATGAGCCTTCTCTTATGAAAATTTTATTACCGATGCCTTCGATATTATCAGGAATAACGAAAATTAAAACGTCATTCCCGCGCCCGCCGTCGCTAAAGCTATGGCGGGTCTGTTAACTTGTCTGCCGAAGCTTTAGCGTAGGCAGAATAGCGGGAATCCAGTACCGTAGTTATCAAAACGGCGTCCGTGCAGATGGAGAGTCAGCTGTTTTATTACCACGGTACTGGATTCCCGCTTTCGCGGGAATGACGAGGAGGGGTGGATGGCGAAAGCAAAAACAAAGCCGAAGGCGAAACCAAAGGCGAAGGCGGGCAGGAAAACCGCTAAAAAGAAAGCCGTCCCCCACGACCCCCGCAATTACCGTGGCTATGGCGAGCATCCGCCGCATGCGAACTGGCCGGGCGGGGCGCGGGTGGCGGTGCAGTTTGTGCTGAACTATGAGGAGGGCGGGGAGAACTGCGTCCTCAACGGCGACAAGGCCTCCGAAACCTTCCTCTCCGAAATCATCGGCGCGCCGCGCATCGAGGGCCGCCATATCAGCATGGAATCGATTTACGAATACGGCAGCCGCGCGGGCGTCTGGCGTCTGCTGCGCCTGTTCAAGAAATACAAAATGCCCGTGACTGTTTTCGCAGTCGCGCTGGCGCTCGAAAAGTACCCCGAGATTGCGCAGGCCTTCGTGCGTGACGGCCATGAAATCTGTTCTCACGGCTACCGCTGGATCAACTACCAGGACATCGACGAGAAGACCGAGCGCGAGCATATGCGCAAGGCCATCGAGATCATCCGCAACGTGACAGGCGAGCGCCCCCTCGGCTGGTACACCGGCCGCACCGGCCCGAACACGCGCAGGCTGGTGATGGAAGAGGGCGGATTCGTTTACGACGCCGATGATTACAGCGATGACCTGCCCTTCTGGTATTCGGACGGCAAGAACCAGCAGCTGGTCGTGCCCTATACGCTCGATAGCAATGACATGCGTTTCGCCACGGCGCAGGGCTTCAATTCCGGTGAGCAGTATTTCACCTATCTGCGCGACGCTTTCGACGTTCTGTATGCGGAAGGCGAGCATGCGCCGAAGATGCTCTCGGTCGGGCTGCACTGCCGCCTTGTCGGCCGCCCCGGGCGCATTGCGGCGCTGGAGCGTTTTATCCAGCATATCAAAAACCACGACAGGGTGTGGATCTGTCGCCGCATCGACATCGCGCGCCACTGGATCGCGCATCACCCGTATCAGCAGGGCAAGAACAATGGATGACAAGCCTCTGACGAAAAAGCCCGCCGATTTAACCATCGGCGAATTCCTGCGCATCTACGGCGGCATCTACGAACATTCGCCCTGGATTGCGGAAGGCGCCTATGCCGTCCGCGCGAATGTCACGACGGTCGTGGCGCTGCATACGGCCATGAAAATGGCCGTGGCCAATGCGCCAAGGGACAAGAAACTCACGCTTATCATGGCGCATCCCGACCTCGCCTGCGCGCCTGCCGAGGTGTCGAAACTCACGCAATCGTCAGTGTCGGAGCAGAAGGGCGCGGGGCTCAATCAATGCACACCCGAGGAATTCGCCGAATTCCAGAAGCTGAACGCCGATTACAAAAAGAAATTCGGCTTTCCCTTTATCATCGCGGTCAAGGGGCTGAACCGGCTCGACATATTGCAGGCCTTCCGCAAGCGCATCAACAACGCGCCGGAGGATGAATTCAACACCGCGCTGGGTCAGATTGACCGGATTGCGTATTTCAGGCTGATGGCGCTGCCTTAAATTTCTTTAGATTCAAAGGGTAGCGGCGCCAAATCAAATTCCATAACATTTTTGACAGAATACCATGCGGGTGCTAATCTGCAAATCATAGTAACAAAATAGGAATTTCCGCAGATGAAGCTGAAAAAGTCCCTTCTCGTTCTTTTCGCCGCAGCCGGTCTTATGACGGGCTGTGCGCCGACGCCGCCCGCACAGGTGCAACAGAGCATCCAGCAGACCTTTGGCGCCGATCTTCAGAATACGCTGACAGGTTACTTCAACTCTCACGGAATGAAAGCTGGTGATGTGAAGGAAGGACTAACCATTCCTTGGGTGGCATCGGCCGAGACGATGCAGAAGATCAACGACAGCCGTATACTCTCAACGCTGACGCGCTCCGGTTACATGGTGGCTACGGGAGAGAAATCAGACGCGGGCTGCCCCGTTTTCAAGGTCACCACGATCTTCGACAACGGCGAATACACGTCCAGGGAGGATACAAAACTTCCGGTGTGTCCGAAGCTACCGGGAGTCCAATAGTACACCCCCGGCGCCGGCCGGGGTTACAACGGAATTTACTTCTCCGTCCCGAACACCTTCAGCCCGTGAATGCCGCCGTGCGGATAATGCATGTACAGCACATGCGTCGCCACGTCGCCCTTCAGGTCGGTGAAGCGGTGGTAGGTGTCAGGCGCGAGGCGCGCGAAGGGCAGGACGGGCTGCCAGGGGCTGCCTTTGGGCAGGTGCAGGCGGATCTTGAAATTGGTCTTATCCTTCACGCCTTTTTCCTTCAGGTACTTCTGGCCCAGCATATAGGCCTGGAAATCGGTCGGGATGACTTCTTTCTTGTCATCAAACACAAGACCCCAGCGCGGCGCGGATTTCATGAGCTGGTCGATATTCTTGCCCTTCGCGTTCACGGCATAGACATGGGAAGTCAGCGGCGCGTTCAACCGGTGCAGGTAGGTATCGACGATAACCTCGTCGATGACGGCGGGGCGCTTGAGGTGGAACACGGCGCGCTCGCCGAAACCCGTGCGGGCGGATTCCCAGCCAAACATATGCATCTGCTGGCGGTCGCCGGCCACGGCGCGGTCGGGCTTGCCGTAGTGCTCGTTCGAGATATGCGTGATTTTGGCGCCCAGCAGCAGGTTGGGGCGCGCGGGCAATTGCTCCTTCGTGGGCTCGCCGAAAAGGTTCACTCTGGAGATGCCGCCTTCGTAATAGCATTCCACATAGCATTCGGTCGCGATCGTCGGCTTGATTTTAAACACATGCTCGGAATCCGGCTTCAGCACGACGCGCGTTAAAACCTCTTTCGCCTGGCCCGTGAACTCGTCGGACAGAAACACGGAGGCGCCGCGCACCTGGTTGCCGGTGTACCATTTCGTGCTGATGGTGATGGTATCGATCTTGGCGCGTTTTTTCAGGCCGATCAGCATCCAGTTATAGGCGTCATGGTCATAGACCAGCGCGTCTTCGCGATCCAGCACGGAGGTCGCCTTGTGACGGCGTGATTCATAACCCCAGTACTTCGCGCCCATATGCGTGAAATCGCCGCGGCAGTCCTTCGGCTCGACGGGCAGCATCGCCTCATGCGGGTTGGTGAAATCCGACTCCGAATAGGCGACGAGGATGGCGGGAATGGGGGTTCTTTTCTTGCTTTTCATGGGCTATTCCAATGGCTTGTTTTTACGCCCTGATTTATGCAACTATTGTCCCCATAATGCAAATCCATTCTGAAAAGCCCATGAAGCCGCGCCTCCTGACACCTCAGCCCCTGACCGCTGCCGCTTTCGCCCCCTATGGGGACGTGCTCGAATGCGGCACAGCCAAGGAAATCCGCCATATCAACTACGGCAATACCCAGCGTTTTCACGACCTCGCCGGGCTGGATTTAAGCGCCAATGACGGCAAACCGCTGGTCAGCATCTTCCGCTCGAAGCCGCTGCCCCGGCCCATTCCGGTCAAGGTCATGGAGCGCCACCCCCTGTCCAGCCAGGCCTTCTTCCCGCTGAACAACCATCCCTTCATGGTGGTGGTGGCGGAGGCCGGCGAATTCGATCCGAAGCGCCTGCGCGCCTTCCTCGCCGGGCCGCAACAGGGCGTCAATTACCGCAAGGGCACCTGGCATCATTACAGCCTCGCGCTGGACCGCGTGTGCGAATTCATGGTCATCGACCGCGGCGGGCCGGAAAAGAACTGCGACGAAGTTTTTCTGGAAGACGAGAATATCATCATCGATTACTGATATGTTAAGGAGAGTTCCGACATGAACATCAATCTGACGCGCTTCGCCGCTATCGCCGCCGTATCTTTCATTGCTTTCCACGCCGGCGCCGCTTGCGCCGCGACCGTGGGACATGCGACGGATGTGATTGGAACGGTGACTGTGAAGCGCGCTGAAGTGTCGGCGCCTGTGAAGAGCGGAGACGGCATCGAGCCGGGCGACATTATTCAGGCGCAGGAAAAATCCCGAGTAAAGATCATATTCGACGACAAGACGGAATTCGTCATCGGCGGCCCCGGCAAGGTCACGGTCGATGCTTATATCTACAATCCGGGGAATTCCGGCGACAACAAGGCCGAGTTCAGCGTGCTGGGGGCCGCATTCGCCTATGTCGGCGGCCTGATAGAAAGAGACAAGAAGCCCAATGTGAAGTTTAATCTCGACTTCGGCAGCATCGGCA
>SCTB01000162.1 GCA_004297545.1 Alphaproteobacteria bacterium | reverse complement strand
ACATGGGCTACGATATCCTTGCGCAGTTCGTCGGTCGATTGCTCGCCGCCTTTCAGGATGACATAGGCGTAGATGCCCTGTCCCTTGATGTCGTGCGGATATCCGACGACAGCGGACTCAGCGATTTTCGGATGCGAGTTGAGCGCATCTTCGATTTCCGCGGTGCCGAGGCGATGGCCCGAGACATTGATGACGTCATCGACGCGGCCCGTGATGCGGTAATAACCACGTTCGTCGCGTTTCGCGCCGTCGCCGGTGAAGTACATGCCCTTGAAGGTCGAGAAATACGTTTGCACAAAGCGCTGATGGTCTTTATAGACCGTGCGCATCTGCCCCGGCCAGCTGTCCAGCAGGACAAGATTGCCTTCCGTCGCGCCCTCGAGGATTTTGCCGTTGCTGTCGACCAGCGCGGGCTGCACGCCGAAGAACGGCATGGAGGCGTAGGAGGGACGCAGGTCGTGCGCGCCGGGCAGCGGGCTGATGAGATTGCCGCCGGTTTCGGTCTGCCACCAGGTATCCACGATCGGGCAGCGCTTTTCGCCGACCACGTTGTAGTACCAGAGCCAGGCTTCCTCGTTGATCGGCTCGCCGACGGAACCCAGTATGCGCAGGGATTTACGGCTGGATTTCTTGACCCACTGGTCGCCTTCCTTGATAAGGGAGCGGATGGCGGTGGGCGCGGTGTAGAAGATATTGACCTTGTGCTTGTCGACCGTCTGCCAGAAGCGACCCCAGTCAGGATAGTTCGGCACGCCTTCGAACATGACGGAGATCGCGCCGTTGGCGAGCGGGCCGTAGACGATATAGGTATGCCCGGTCACCCAGCCCACATCGGCCGTGCACCAGAAAACCTCGCCGTCGTGGTAGTCGAACACATACTCATGCGTCATCGATGCGTAAACCAGATATCCGCCCGTCGTATGCAGCACGCCCTTGGGCTTGCCGGTGGAGCCCGACGTATAAAGGATAAATAGCGGGTCTTCGGCGTTCATCGCCTCGCAGGGGCAGTCGGTGGATTGCTTACCCACGAAGTCCTGATACCAGACGTCGCGCCTGTCGTTCCACGACACCTTGCCGCCGGTGCGCTTGTAGACGAGGACGGTGCTGACATTCGGGCAGTCTTTGAGCGCCTCGTCGGTATTGGCCTTCAGCGGGATTTTCTTGGAGCCGCGCAGGCCTTCGTCGGCCGTGATGACGACGGTGGAATCGCAGTCCAAAATGCGGTCTTTCAGCGACTGGGGCGAGAAACCGCCGAAGACGACTGAATGGACGGCGCCGATGCGCGCGCAGGCAAGCATGGCATAGGCCGCTTCCGGGATCATCGGCATGTAGATGGTGACGCGGTCGCCCTTCTTGACGCCACGGGCTTTCAGCGCGTTCGCCAGTTTACAGACTTCGTCCTTGAGCTGCGCATAAGTGATTTTGGAAGAGTCGTTCGCATCGTCACCTTCGCGGATCAGCGCCGTCTGGTTCGCACGCTTAGGGAGGTGACGGTCGATGCAGTTATGGGCGACGTTGAGCACGCCGTCGTAATACCAGCGGATGCGCGCGTTGTCCCTGAAGTCGACGTCTTTCACCTGGGTATAGGGCTTGATCCAGTCGAGGCGCTTGCCCTGCTCGCCCCAGAATTTGACGGGATCCCTGACGGATTCCGCATACATCGCGTCATACTTGGCGCGGTTGATTTTCGCGTGTTTCGCGATATCGGCGGGGACCGGAAAATATTCGGGGGTATCAGCCATGATCAATCTCCTTAAAAACAAGGCCCAAATGAAACTTTTAAGAATCAGAGAATAGCAAGGATTCCTGCGGAATCCACGGGTATCCGGAGAATGCTGCGGCGCAGAAAGACATAATCAGTGCCTCTTTCTGCTGCAGAAACGCGATTTTGAAAGATTCGTGCTTGAAACCGGCCCTAGGCCGCTTCCTCGATGCCCAGTTTGCGCAGGATGAAATCCGTCCGCGCCAGAATCGGTATCACCGGCACCCTTATCACCTTATAGCCCAGCGCCGTATAGTCGTCGATCAGCATCCGCTCGATTTCCTTTGCCTGCTGCTCGCTTTCGGTTCGCACGCCATCCTTTGAAAACTGCGGCAGGCGGTCGAACAGGAACACGGCGCGGTAGCGGAATATTTTCGACGCCTCGATCGCCTCGGCCGTATCGAGTTTCGCCAGACGGAAATAGGCGATGCTGTCCGGCGTGCCGCGGTCGGTGAAAACCAGCGTGCCGCGGTCGAGCCCTTTTTCCCGTGCGATTTTCAGCTTCAGGATGCGGCGCTGCAGGTCCTGCACATGGGCGCCGTCGCGGATTTCCGACAAAGACAACCCCCGCCGCAGGCATTCTTCGATCAGCTCGCGGGCGACCTCGTTCTGGATGGCATAGCCGCGATGCGCCAGTTCCTCGATGACGGAAGTTTTTCCGGATGACGGCGCGCCGGTAATGACGCACCAGTTGGTGTCGTATTTGAAGTGTCCTGTCATTTTTTGTTTCCGTGGCAGGGGCCCCAGCTGTGCATGTCGTGTTCGCCGGTGCAACCTTCGTGGCTGCGCCAGAATGACGGGCAGCCGGCATGGGGCGCCCGGCCCTCACCCAGGAAGTCCTGCTCCTCCGGCAGACGGAAATCCGCCGCAACCTTTTCCGGCAGCGCCGCATAAAGGGCTCGATCATCATCGAGA
This sequence comes from Alphaproteobacteria bacterium, assembly GCA_004297545.1. Classification (GTDB taxonomy): domain Bacteria; phylum Pseudomonadota; class Alphaproteobacteria; order Micavibrionales; family UBA2020; genus JAPWJZ01. Next base: position 6,822 of record SCTB01000162.1, on the reverse strand, counting down.
TTGCGCGGGCGCTCCTTTATATTGACATCCCGGTGGGCCTTTATCGCGTTCTGCAGCGCACCCAGGGCATTTGCCAGTTGCGGCTGCTGCAGATCAGCGAGGTCGCTGTCATCGGCGGCGGCGCTCCCGCCCGGCACGGCGTCCGCCTTGTCGGCGCGGCGGTAATGATAAAATTCGCGGCAGCGCCGCATTCCTTCCCGGAAGGTCGGCGGCGCCGTAATATCCGGCGGCGAACCCTCGACCATGTCCCAGACGACATAATCGTCCAGCCAGCAGCGGTCGTCCATTTTCGCGTCGCGATGCGCGCGGATGACGGCGCGGCGCTCCACAACGGCCTCGTGCAATTCGGCGGGGGACATTTTTATCAGCTTGAACGGATCGGCGGAAAGGCGCATCTACACCCCGCCCATTTTGCAGATGGTTTTCCATTCCTCCGCCGTCACAGGCGACACGGACAGGCGGGACTGGCGCGCGAAGACCATCTCTTTCAGCTTCGCGTGTATCTTGATGTCCGCAAGCGTCACAGGCCTGACGAAGGGCTTGACGGCCGCCACATCCACCATGCCGAATTTATGCGTCGCATCCGAGGGGTCGGGATAATAAGGCTTCGCGACCTTGACGATGCCGACGATCTCCTTGCCCTCGTTCGAGTGATAGAAGAAACATTCGTCGCCCGGCTGCATGGCGCGCAGGTTCGCGGCGGCCTGGTGGTTGCGCACGCCGCTCCAGCCGGTTTTTTTGTCCTTTGCCATCTGCGCCCAGGAATAGGCGGACGGCTCGGATTTGAGCAGCCAGTAGGCCATGAATGCTCCTCGCTTGTTGCCCGGATAATATACCTAAAAGACTGTTTTACATGAAGTTTTAGAATGCAGGTCCTTTTATTGACATAAAATGGCTTTAGTATTATAACAAATCAGCCCGCCGCCGTTTTTAAAAGGTCGTTCGTCGATGAAAAGCTCCTTCAACAAAAGCTCCAGCCCGCAGGAAATCGTGGATTTCATCGCCAAGACGTTCTCGAACGCGAAGAATTACCAGGACGCGCTGGAGACCGTCGCGCTGGCGCTGCTGCCGCTGATCAGAGAGTCACGCGGCAATCTGGACACAAAAGCGCGCAACATGCCGCTTGTTTACGACATGCTGGTGGAGGACCTCGATTACTTCGATCTGTCGGACAAGCTGACCTCTATCCCCCGCGAGACCATAGCGGATTTCCTCAAGGGCACCAGCATCGGCCAGGCGGCGTCGCCGGAAGACCTGCTGAAGCAGGCGACGCAGATCAAAAGCCAGATTTTTTCCTTGAGTGAAGAAGATTATCTTGCCCTGTCGGGTGCCTTGGACAGCGTTTTGCCGCCCGGCATCCGCGCCGCCATGGAAGCAGCGGATGACGTGAAGGACCCGGTGGAAGCGGCGCGCGAGATACGCAGCCTGGCCGCCAGCCTGTCGCCACAGGAAATTGCGGCGGCGCTGGCCGAGCGGGAAAAGAGGCTGACGCCCGAAAGTTTTGCCGATGGCGCTCATGACCTGCTGCAGCAATGCACACCCGGGCGACTGGAGAAATTCGTCGGCTATATGAACGACAATGTCGGCGGCGCGGCGCTGGGCCTGTTGGTCAAGCGATTCTGGGAGTTCTCCGAGGAGCTGCTGCAGGCGGCGGAAGACGGCAACTTCATGAAGTTGAACAGTCCCGCGAAAGCGCGGGCTTTCGGGCGCGCACTCTGCGATACGCTGACTTCGCTTGAGGAGGGTTTGCAGCAGGCCGGGTTTACGCTGCCGGAACAGCTGTCGCAATATGCCGCTGAGGCGTCGAATACGCGCAAGGTCTTGCGCGCTGCTGCGGCCCTGAAGGGCAGCGCGGAGGCCCATCAGGGCTTGAGCGACGGCATCACCATCAACCGTCCCATAAAATACAAAAAGCCGGGCTTTCAGCTTTAAGGCTTGAAGAATTTCTCAGGGAACATCTTGCGGTAAAGTTCTGGCTTCTCGCGCGCGAGCGAGCGGCGGTTTTCTTCCGCCTGCGCGCGCTGGGCTGAGACGACGGGATGATCCAGTACGGCCTTCACGAGTTTTCCGCCTCGGCCCGTCATGTCGTCGAGCATTTCGACCATCAGGATATTCGGCGCGGCCTGGGGGCGGATCGCCAACAGCATCTCGACGAGTTCTGTTTCCGGCTTTTCTGGATGCAGTTTCGACAGCACGCCCAGCGCCATTGCGGCGCTGCGCGACTTCCCCGCCTTGCAGTGGATGACGACGGCGCCGTCCTTGATATGATCCATGACGAAGTCGAGCCCTTTTTGCACCTGCGCGCGGTCGGGGCCGTTGGGCACCTTCTGCTCGGAGTCCCAGAAGGTCAATATCAGCTGCGGCACGTCATCGAAGCCGCTTTCGGCAAGCCGCGGGGCGTGGCCCGGCTCGCCGGGGCTGACGCCGGGATGTTCCATCGACAGGACGGCGGCAGGCTCCTCTTCCGCCACCTCTTCCAGAAGGTCGCTGGCGCCGCAGACGATGATTTCGTTGATGTTGTCTTTGTCGATCATGTCAGTCCGCCTCCTGTCTTAAGCCCCGCGCGAGCAGGCCCTGAACGACCTCGCCCACGTCGGCCTTGTTGCGCAATATCGCCTGCACGCCCATGCAGATGGGCATATCCACGCCATGTTCCTCGGCGTAGTCGGCGATGGCCCAGGCGGTCGTCACGCCCTCCGCCACCGACCGGCGGCTCTTCAAAATCTCCTCAAGCGTCTTGCCTTCGCCGATTTCGAAGCCCAGCGAATAGTTGCGCGAGGTCATTGAGGAACAGGTGAGCGTCATGTCGCCCACGCCGGCGAGGCCCAGAAAGGTTTCCGGTTTCGCGCCGCGGCTGACGCCGAGACGCTTAACTTCCGCGAGGCCCCTTGTCATGACGGCGGCCTTCGCGTTCTGGCCGAGCCGCCTGCCTTCAACGATGCCGCAGGCAATCGCGATGACGTTCTTGAGCGCCCCTGCGATTTCCACGCCGATGGGGTCCGGCGACAGATAGGGACGAAAGGCCTTGCCGCGCACGCTGGCGGCCCAGAGCTGCCCTTCCGCCTCTCCCGCTTCCGTGGCCAGCGTCACGGCGGTCGGCAACCCCCGGACGGTTTCGATGGCGAAGCTGGGGCCGGAAAGCGTGGCGTAGGGATGATCCGGCACGACAGCGTGTGCGACTTCGGACAGCAGGTAACCCGTCGTCATCTCAATGCCCTTGGCGCAGTTGACCAGCGGCACATTTTTGGGCAGATGCGGGGAAAAACGCTTGAGCGTTTCGCGCAGATATTGCGCGGGAGTCACCAGCAGCACGAGCTGCGCGCCCGCGACGGAGCCGGCAATATCCGCCGTCGCCCGGATATCCGGGGATATCTTTTCGCCCGGAAGATAGGCGGTGTTTTCGTGAGCGCTGTTGACCGTCTCCGCCAGCTTCACATCGCGCGCATAAAGCGTCACCTTGCGCCCGGCTTTGGCCAGCACATCAGCCAGCGCGGTGCCCCAGGCACCGGCGCCGATGATGGAAATATTGTTGAGAACCTGTGTCATGCCCCTATTTTATACAGGCCGAATCCGCGCTATGTCAAACTACCTTGCTTTTTGCGACTTCCCGCGGGCGATGGGCGCCTCGGGGTCGAGCGGCCAGCGCGCATGAACCACGAAATCCATGCTGTCGGTGAGGCCAAGGCGCAACCGCTCCACGCCCGCCCAGGCGATCATGGCGGCGTTGTCGGTGCACAGCCTGAGCGGCGGCGCGGAAAATTTCATGCCGTGTTCCTTGGCCATCTTTTCCAGCGTGGCGCGCAAGGCCCGGTTCGCGGCGACGCCGCCAGCGACAACCAGCGCAGGCGTTGCGGGCTTACCTTCAAGATATGTTTCGATCGCATTGCGCGTGCGGTCGGCCAGAATATCAGCCACGGCATCCTGAAAGGAAAAGCAAAGGTCGACGATATCATCCTGCGGAATTTCATCCGGATAGGCATCGACTATCCGGCGCACAGCCGTCTTGAGTCCCGAGAAAGAAAAATCGCAGCCCGGCCGGCCGACAAGGGGGCGCGGCAGCGGGAATTTTTTCCGGGCGCGGTCGGGCGTGCCGCAGGAGGCCGCCATGCGCTCGACGGCGGGACCGCCCGGATAGCCAAGACCGATCAGCTTGGATGTTTTATCGAAAGCTTCACCCGCTGCATCATCAATGGTGGTGCCGAGGCGTTTGTATTTTCCGACGCCCTCGACGGCCAGCAGCTGGCAATGTCCGCCGGAAACGAGGAGCAGCAGGTAGGGAAAGGGCACGTCCTCGATCAGCCGCACGGTCAGCGCATGGCCTTCCAGATGGTTGACCGCAATCAAGGGCGTACCGTGAACGGCGGAAATCGCCTTTGCCGTCATCACGCCGACGAAGACGCCGCCGATAAGCCCCGGACCTGCCGTGACGGCGATTCCGTCCAGGTCCTTGAATTCCAGCTTTGCCGTTTTGAGCGCTTCTTCCACCAGCTCGTCCATATGGCTGAGGTGCGCGCGCGCCGCCACCTCCGGTACGACGCCGCCGAAAGCCGCGTGCTCTTTCTGGCTTAAGATAAGATTGGCGAGAATCTGCCTGTCGTCCGTGACGATCGCCACGGCAGTTTCGTCGCAGCTGGTTTCGATGCCCAATACCTTCATGACATAAATATATAACAGCGCATGGGCATTAGGCACGAAAAAAGCGGCCCGGTTATGACGCCGGGCCGCCTGTTTTCGAGAGTTTTATCCCTTAAGTTCAGCCCAGTTTGGGGGCCTTCACCTCGGGCGCCGAACCGTCGTCATTGGCAGGCTTGGCGGGCGCGGGCTTGGTGAGCGTCTTGCCCAGCGTCTGCATCTGGCCGATGATTTCGTTGGCATTCGTCGTGGTGACGATCATGTTGCCTTTTTCGGCCGCGTCGCGGGTCGTGTCCAGCGCCATGGCCAGGGTGATGACCTCATGCGCCATTTCGGGCGAGAGGCCCTTTTTGGCGAGGTTGTTGAACTGCTCCGCGTAGTTGGCGAAGATGGCGGCGCGCTGTTCGGCGATGCCTTCCCCGTGTAGGCGCAGGGCTTCCTTGTGCGCTTCGGCGTCCGCGATGATGCGCAGCTTGCTGGCGGCGGCGTCGTTCTGCGCTGCCAGCTTGTTGCGCTCGGATTCCTTCACGCCCGAGAACGAGGCCATCGCCTTCGCGTCCGCATGCGGCTCGTCGACGATGACGTCGATGAGGCGGATGCCGTAGAGTTGCTCGATTTCCTTGCCGACCTTGTCGCGGGCCATTTCGGAGATCTGCTCGCGCGTCTGGTACAGCTCGATGAATTCCATGCCGGAAACCAGCTGCTTCACGGTCGCATTCACGCGCGCCATGACCTGCTCGATGGGCTTGTTCGAGTCATAGACGAATTTCTTCGCATCGACGACCTGCAGGTGCATCTTGATGGGAATCGAAACGAAAATGTCGTCCTTGGTCTTGGTCGAGAGCGTGTCTTCGGCCTGTTTCAGCTCCATGCCGACGCGCGCGGCGACCGTCTGCCAGGGCATGATAAGATGAAGGCCGGGATCCTTGATGGTTTTGTTGAATTTGCCGAAGGTCTGGATAATGACCTCCTCTTTTTCCTGTACGAAGAGAAGAAATCCCATGGTGTAGTACTCCTTTTATGTTGTCTGTGAAGGGAAAGAAACGGCCGGGTTCTTGCATAACCCGGCCGCATTATGTGTGGTGGTTTACGGAGCTTTTGGTTTCATCTGCGCCGCCGCCGGGATCTCGTTCTGAGGATCGTCGTTGGCGGGCTTGGCATTCGTCGGTTTGGTCAGTGTCTTGCCGAGCGCCTGCATCTTGGACAGAACGTCGTTCGCGTCCGCGCTCGTAATGATGACGTTGCCGCCTTTGGCTGCGTCGCGGATGGTGTCGTTCTGCATGGCGAGCGTGATGATCTGGTGCGCCATTTCCTCGGTCAGGCCCTCTTTCGCGAGCTTGTTGAACTGCTGCGCGTAGTTGGCGAAGATGGCCGAGCGCTGCGCCGCGATGCCCTCGCCGTCCAGCCGCTGCGCTTCCTTGCGCGCCTCGGCTTCGGCGATGATCTCGATCTTGTGCGCCTCGGCGTTGTTCTTGGTCGCCAGCATGTTGCGCTCGGAGGCCTTGACGTTGTTGTAGGACGCCTGGATCTCGGCCGGCGCATGCGGCTCGTCGACGATGACGTCGACCAGCTTCACGCCGTAGAGCGCCTCGATTTCCTTACCCACGTTCTCGCGCACTTTGTCGGAAATGGTCTGACGCGCCTGGTAAAGCTCGGCGAAGTCCATCTGCGAGGTCAGCTGCTTGACGGTGGCTGCCACGCGCGACATGACCTGCTTCATCGGGTCGCTCGATTCGTAGTGATATTTTTTGACGTCCTCGACCTGCAGGTGCATCTTGATGGGCAGGGTGACGAAGATGTCGTCTTTGGTCTTGGTCTGCAGGTCTTCCTTCATCTCCAGCAGCGCTGTAGAGACGCGTTCGGCGACGCTCTGGAAGGGCCAGGGCGCCTTGAGCCTGAGGCCCGCGTTCTTCACGCTTTTCACGTATTTGCCGAAGCTTTCGATAATAACTTCCTGCTTCTCTTTCACGTTCATGATCATGCTGGCGCCCCAGGCGGTGCCGGCGAGCGCTACGACGCCCGCAATAATGGCGGTCTCAATCATAATGACTGTGCTCCTCTATTTTTTTGATGATTCGTAAAACAACGCACGCCCCCGCCACGTCTTGGCGTTGCTAAGTCTGTTACCGTAAAAAAAACGGGGTGCATGAATCCTGAATAGAGCCGGGCGGGGTTTGCGTCAAGTGCTAC
>SCTB01000013.1 GCA_004297545.1 Alphaproteobacteria bacterium | reverse complement strand
GGCGGCGCGCGAAGAATACGTCAGCGGCGTGGAAAACTGGTGCGACGCGGGGCTGCCGACGCGGCAGGCCACTGCGGTCATGAAGCCGTTGCACTTCAGGAAACCCGGATTGGGTTAAGGCGACGTAATGCTGGAAGAGAAATTCAACGATAACCGGCCCCTTCTCGATCAGGTCGCCGCGGAACTGACCAGCGACTACGAGAGCAGCGGCGCGTCCAAGGAAGTACAGGGCGTCGCCCTTATCGGTTTCGTATCCGACGATGATCTGACTGCAACCCGGGCCCGAGTCTCGGTCTTTTCCAGGCAGACAAGCCCTTGGGGAGATTCGGACGATACGCGGAAGATATTCGAGCTGACGGCTGACGAAGTCAGGCAGCTTGCCGCGACGGCGCCGAAATACAGTTTTTCCTTCGCGAAGATTGCGGATGAATTCACTGAGCAGGAGGCAAGGGAACGCGTTGTTCGCGCGCAGCGCGCCGAACAATGGAACAAGGCGAGCCAGCCCCCGCAGCAGCCGGTGACGGTGCTCAGGCCGCTGCGGCTGAAACCTCGGCCGTAATCAGGGTTTTTCTTTAACCTCGGCGGCCGCAGCAGACTGTATGAAAAATCATAATAATACGTCACCTGTCTGTTTTTCACTTTCATGCCCCGCTCAAAACTGAAGGCGCATATGGGAATTATGCATTTCCTACATCTCCTTCAGTTCTCTGGATAAATAAAATATTTTCCCCTCCGCACCGCGGGATTTTTCAGGCTCCTGCCCTATAATGGCCCTTCAAACGGCAACAAACTTTTTTAAAGGAGATTTATTCATGCCCAAGACTTCAAACAAGGAAAGCGCCTGCGCTTCGGCAGGCCAAATCTGCGTTATTCCAACGCTGACCATCAAGGGCGCCGACAAGGCGATCGAGCAGTACAAAAAAGCCTTCGGCGCGGCCGAGGAACATATGCTGCGCTGTCCCGAAACCGGCGTCGTTGCGCATTGCGGCCTGAAAATCGGCGAGTCTATGCTGTTCATCACCGAGGAAAACAAGGAGCGCGGCTGCATCGCGGCCACGAACCAGACGTTCTATCTCTATGTGCCGGACGCCGATGAAGCGATGAAAAAAGCGATCAAGGCGGGATTGAAAGAGACACAGAAGACCGAAAATATGTTCTGGGGCGACCGTATGGGCGTTGTGACAGACCCCTACGGCATCAAATGGAGCCTCGCGACCCATGTGCGTGATGTTTCGCCGAAGGAAATGGAAACGGCTATGAAGAAAATGTCCGGCAAAGCCGCCTGACCCGGCAAAAGCTCAAAAGGGCGCACACGTAACGGTGCGCCCTTTTTCTTGACCTATAAAATGTTTGTTTTTCAATGATTTGCGCATACGATGGACGCTGTTAACCGTTCCTCTACCATCTGCCCGCTATAATATACGTAATATTTTTAAACATTTCCGGAGAGTGCCATGGGTGACCGTATTGACGAAAGCTGGATGCGCGAACAACAAAAGGAAATGCGTGAAGAGCGCGCCAAGCAGGTCGCGGCCGCCGGGCCCTTATTTGACGACAAGACCCGGGCGCAGATCGAATTCAAGATTGCGGATGCCACGCGGCTGCCCGCGGGAGACGTGAGGCAAATTGTCGACACAATCGACAAGCTGGCGGGCGAAAAAGGGGCGAAAGCTCTTGATGTCGCCCGTGATGCGCTTTCCACAAAAATCAAAAAAGAAGTCTTCGTGAACAATCTTTCGAAGGAGCTTCAGGGCGTCGTACAGACGTCCATGGAAGCGCGCGAGCAGCGCATCGAGGGAGGCGGCGCGAAGCCGGCCCAGCAGGCGACGCAAAAATTCTCCGCCAAACCGATGACGCCGCAGAACCGCTAGGCGGTCTTCTTCATATTCGCCGGATTGCGCGGGTCTTCCAGCCAGGTCATATACGGCTTGCCGTTGTCGATGCGCTCCATGGTAATGCAGCCGTCGACCGGGCTGACATGCAGGCACAGGTTGCAGCCCACGCATTCGTCGGTGATGACGCTATAGACGCGCTTGCCGTCTTTCTTCTCCGCGCGGATGGCCTGATGTGACGTATCCTCGCAGGCGATATGGCAGAGGCCGCACTGGATGCACTTGTCTTCGTGGATGACGGCCTTGATCTCGTAATTCATGTCGAGATCCTGCCAGTTCTTGTAGTTCCTCACGGCCTTGCCGCGGAAGTCGTCCAGGGTCTTGTAGCCTTTGTCGTCCATCCAGTTGGACAGGCCCTCGGTCATGTCGTCGATGATCTTGAAACCGTAGTGCATGGCGGCCGTGCAGACCTGCACGGAACCGGCGCCCAGCGAAATGAATTCCGCCGCGTCGCGCCAGGTAGACACGCCGCCAATGCCGGAAATGGGGATTTTCTTGCAGGCCGGGTCGCGCGCGATCTCGCCGACCATGCAAAGGGCGATGGGCTTCACCGCCGGGCCGCAATAGCCGCCATGCGCGCCCACGCCGTTCACGACGGGCTCGGGTGACATCAGGTCGAGGTCGACGCCGGTGATGGAATTGATGGTGTTGATCAGCGACACCGCATCCGCGCCGCCTAGCACGGCTGCGCGTGCGGGGTGCAGGATATTCGTGATGTTGGGGGTCAGCTTCACGAACACGGGCATCTTCGTGTGCTTCTTGCACCAGGTCGTGACGTCTTTGATGTATTCCGGCACCTGGCCCACGGCGGAACCCATGCCGCGCTCAGACATCCCGTGCGGACAGCCGAAGTTCAGCTCGACGCCGTCGCAGCCGGTGGTCTCGACGCGCTTGAGGATCTTCTCCCAGGCTTTTTCCTCGCAGGGAACCATGAGGGAGACAATCAGGGCGCGATCCGGCCAGTTCTTCTTGACGCGGGCGATTTCCTTGAGGTTCACGTCTAGCGGGCGGTCAGTGATAAGCTCGATGTTGTTGAGGCCTGCCAGCTTGGTGCCGTTATAGTGGACGGCGCCGTAACGCGACGATACGTTGACCACGGGAGGGCCGTCTTCGCCCAGCGTCTTCCAGACCACGCCGCCCCATCCGGCCTCGAAAGCGCGCACGACGTTGTATTCCTTGTCCGTCGGGGGAGCCGAGGCCAGCCAGAAGGGGTTCGGCGAGGTGACGCCGCCGATTTTACAGGTAAGGTCGGCCATTATTTCTTCTCCTTGAGCATGCGGTCAATCGCGACCGCGGCAATTTTTCCGCCTTCGACAGCGGCCACGGTCAGGTCCTGCCCCTCGGTGCAGTCGCCGCCGGCATAGACGCCGGGCAGGGATGTCAGCCCGTCGTCGTTGACGGCGATGCGGCCCTTTTTCGTGAGCTGCAACAAATCTTTGCCGTTATCCTGCAAAGGCGAGGGAACGAAGGTCTGGCCGATGGCCTTGAAAACCTGGTCGGCGGGCAGGGTGAACGTATCCCCGGTGCCCATCAGTTTGCCGCTGGCATCCAGCTGTGTGTACTCGAATTCGATGGATGTGACATGGCCGCGCCAGCCGGTCAGCTTTTTGGGCATCGCCCAATGCTTGATGACGACGCCGTTGGTCTGCGCGAACTCCTGTTCCCAGACGGTTGCGGTCATATTCTCCGGCCCGCGGCGGTAAACGAGGGTTACATGCTCCGCGCCAAGGCGTTTGGTTTGGATCGCGATGTCGATGGCCGTGTTGCCGCCACCGATGACGACGATGCGCCGCCCGACGGGAAGTTTCGACAGGTCCTTCGCCTTGCGCAGTTCTTCGATGTAGTCGACGGCGCTTTCCACGCCTTTCAGGCTCTCTTCCTCAAGGCCTAGCGCATTCACTCCCGCCAATCCCATACCGAGAAATACGGCGTTGTAGTCCTTGCGCAGCTGCGCCAGCGAGATGTTCTTGCCGAGCGCCTGACCGTACTTGATTTCGATGCCGCCTATAGAAAGAATGTAGTCGACTTCACTTTGTGCAAAATCGTCTGGCACTTTATAGGCTGCGATGCCGTATTCATTGAGGCCGCCGGCCTTTGCGCGCGCCTCGAACACCACGACGTCATGGCCTTCGCGCGCCAGGCGGTGCGCGCAGGACAGGCCGGCAGGGCCGGCGCCGACGACGGCGATCTTCTTGCCGGTTTTCGGCTTTCGCGCGAAAATCTGGAGGTCATCGCGTTTCATCAGGCCATCGACGGCGTATCTCTGCAACTGGCCGATCTTGATGGGCTGGCCGCTCTGCGTATTGCGCACGCAGGCTTCCTCGCATAGTTCTTCCGTCGGGCAGACGCGGGCGCAGGAACCGCCCATGATGTTCGCTTCAAGGATAGTTTTCGCCGCGCCCTTCACGTTGTCGGTCGAAATTTTCTTGATGAAGGTCGGGATATTGATGCCGGTAGGACAAGCTTCGATGCAGGGCGCATCAAAGCAGTACAGGCACCTGTTCGCCTCGATAACCGCCTTGTTGCGGTCCAGCGGCGGATGGATGTCGCTGAAGTTCTCCGCATACAGGCCGTTTTTCAGGCGGCCTGATTTAATATCGATCGGGCTGTCGCCTTCCGGCGCAAGTTCGACGACCTTGCTCATCTGACGCCTCGCCTATTTGTTCTGCGGGAAGTAATAGTTCGCGCCCGTGGCGGGGCCTTCCGGCCAGCGCGCGGTCACGGTCTTCAGCTTGGTCCAGAAACGCACGCCTTCTTCGCCGTGCATGTGCACGTCGCCGAACAGGGAGCGTTTCCAGCCGCCGAAGCTATGCGTCGCGACCGGCACGGGGATCGGCACGTTGATGCCGACCATGCCGACCTTGATGTCGCGCATGAATTTGCGCGCGACGCCGCCGTGGTTCGTGAAAATCGCGGTGCCGTTGCCGTATTCATGGCTGTTGATGAGGTCGACGGCTTCCTGATAGCTTTTCGCGCGCACGAGGCACAGCACGGGGCCGAAGATTTCCTCTTTATAGATTGTCATGTCTTTGGTGACTTTGTCGAACAGGCAGCCGCCCATGAAATAGCCGCTTTCGTGGCCTTTCACTTTCAGGTCGCGGTTGTCGACGGCGAGTTTCGCGCCTTCCTTGACGCCCGTGGCGACATAGCCCTTGACCTTTTCAAGGTGCTGCTTGGTGATCAGCGGGCCCATTTCGGCTTTCGCGTCCGTGCCGGGGCCGACTTTCAGCGCATTGATGCGGGGGGTCAGGGATGCCACCAGATCGTCCGCAACCTTGTCGCCGACGGCGACGGCGACCGAAATCGCCATGCAGCGTTCGCCGGCCGAACCATAGGCCGCGCCCATCAGGGCGTCGGAAGCCTGGTTTATATCGGCATCGGGCATCACGATCATGTGGTTCTTGGCGCCGCCCAGAGCCTGCACGCGCTTGTTGTTCGAGGTGCCGGTTTTATAGATGTATTCGGCGATGGGAGTCGAGCCCACGAAGCTGACCGCCTGGATGTCGGGGTGATGCAGGATGGCATCGACCGCTTCCTTGTCGCCGTTGACGATATTGAACACGCCATCGGGGAGGCCGGCTTCGGCCAGCAGCTCGCCCATGAAACGCGAGGCCGAGGGATCGCGCTCGGAAGGCTTCAGGATAAAGGTATTGCCGCAGGTGATCGCGATGGGGAACATCCACATCGGCACCATGGCGGGGAAGTTGAACGGGGTGATGCCCGCGACCACGCCCAGCGGCTGGCGCAGGGAATAGCTGTCGACGCCCGTGCCGACGCTGTCGCTGTACTCGCCCTTCAGCAGGTTCGGGACGCCGGTCGTCCATTCGACGATCTCGATGCCGCGCTGGACCTCGCCTTCGGCGTCGGTCTGCACCTTGCCGTGCTCGGTCGAGACGATGCGGGCGAGCTCCTTCGCGTTCTTGTTCAGGAGCTCGAGGAATTTGAACATGATGCGCGCGCGCCGTGCCGGCGGGGTCTGCGACCATCCTTCGAGGGCTTTCTTCGCCTTCGCCACCGCCGCATCGACGTCGTCCTTCGATGAGAACGGCACCTGGCCGATGACTTCACCGGTTGCGGGGTTGTAGATGTCGCCATGGCGGGAGGTGTCGTTTTTCATTTTCACTTGCGCTTTCACGTTCTGGAACTCCTTAATTCAGGCTTTTGATGACGCTGGAGAGCGTCGAGAAGATTTCGTCGATCTGGGATTTCGAGATGATCAGCGGCGGCGAGAGCGCGATGGTGTCGCCCGTCGTGCGGATCAGCAGGCCCTTTTCGAAGCCTTTCAGGAAGGCCTCGAAGGCGCGCGCCGTTACCTTGCCGGGGATGCTTTCCATCTCGATCGCGCCGATGAGGCCGGTGTTGCGGATGTCGATGACATGCGGCAGACCTTTGAGCGAATGGACGGCGTTTTCCCAATAGGGGGCAAGTTCCTTCGTGCGCTCGAACAGCCCTTCTTCCCTGTAAGTGTCCAGCGTTGCAAGACCCGCGGCAGCCGCGACCGGATGGCCGGAATAGGTATAGCCATGGAACAGTTCGATCGCGTTGCCGGGACCCTTCATGAAAGCCTGATAGATTTTCGCATCCACCGCGACGGCGCCCATCGGGATGGTGCCGGCGGTCAGGCCTTTGGCCATCGTGATGATGTCGGGCTGAACATTGTAATACTCAGCGGCTGTGCAGGTGTTGCCGACACGGCCGAAAGCGGTGATGACCTCGTCGAAGATCAGGATGATGCCATGCTTCGTGCAGATCTCGCGCAGTTTCTCCAGATAACCTTTGGGTGGCATGAGAACGCCGGTCGAGCCTGCGATGGGCTCGACGATGACGGCGGCGATGGTTTCCGCGCCGTGCAGCGCCACGATGCGCTCGAGGTCTTCCGCCAGATGCGCGCCCCATTTGGGCTGGCCCTTGGTGAAAGCATTCTCTTTCAGGTTATGCGTATGGGGCAGATGGTCGACGCCGGTCAGCATAGAGCCGAAGAAGCGGCGGTTGTTGGGGATGCCGCCGACCGAAATGCCGCCGAAGCCTACACCATGATAGCCACGCTCGCGGCCGATAAGCCGTGTGCGTGTGCCCTGACCGTTGACGTTATGATATGCCAGCGCGATTTTCAGCGCAGTATCGACGGATTCAGAGCCGGAATTGGTGAAAAAGATATGGTCGAGCGTGCCCGGCATCAGCGTCGCGACGCGGCTGGCGAGTTCGAACACTTTCGGGTGGCCCATCTGGAAGGCGGGGGCGTAGTCGAGTTCCTGAATCTGCTTCGAAACAGCCTCGACGACTTTCGGGCGTCCGTGTCCGATATTGCAGCACCACAGGCCCGCTGTCGCATCCAGCACCTTGCGGCCGTCATCGGTCATGAAGTGCATGTCTTTCGCCGAGACGAACATGCGCGGCTTTTGCTTGAACTGGCGGTTCGCCGAGAACGGCATCCAGAAAGCTTCGAGGTTGTTGGCGGCGGGTTCGGTGTGTTTGTGTGCGGCTGTGCTACGCGATGCGGGCATGTTGAATACCTTCGTCTGAAAAATAAAAAAATGTGGAACTGCTAGGTATTTAGCACGGGATGCTCATGTTATGCAATCGGGATTGCGGAAATTTAAGGATGGTCAGCGGCACGAAGAGGATGGAAATTTGCATAATAATTTTCACTCTTTTGAGCTGCGTATTTAACGATTCCCTGCATCATCCATGCTCCCTTTCATGGCCGGGATACAGGCCTGCGGCAGGTTTTCATTAGCGGGCTGATTCCATTCATGAAAATCAGGAACAGTCGATATCGCGCCGGATTTCGCCCCCTTTGCATATCCGATTCAATGCGGTATAAATATCATTCTAAACGAATGACATTTCGAAAACGGTCGTTAAGAGGGTGGCTAACGATACGGGAGACGCATGGCGGACGCCGTTCCAAAAAAACCGATGGACGACGCTAAACCGGATAGCGTGCCAAATCCGCCTTCGCCGCTGCCGCCGAAGCCCGCCAATGATTCTATAAAGCCCCCTGAAAAACCTGCCGACGCTTCCAAAACCGAGCCTGCCGGCGCTGCGCCGGCGGCAACCGCTCCGCCTCCCGCAACGCCCGTCACAGAACCGCCGCCGCCGCCAGCGGCAGAGCCGCCGAAGGCGCAATCAGCCCCGGCGTTCAACACCGCCGCCGTGATCGTGGAGCATCCCGACAAGTCTTCTTTGCCGCGGAAGCCGGAGTCCGGCTTCGAAAAATTCCTGCGGCTCGTCGGCATGGGCGACCTCGTGGAAGCGGCGCGGCGATCGCATCAGAAGAGCCACCATATCGCGCAGGCCATCTTCGATAAAATCGGCTTTGGCGACATCTACAAGGCGGCAAAACAGCCGCATGAGAAAAAGATTCAGAAGGTTGTCGGCATTTCCAAGGCGGTCGGCAAGAAGATCGCCGACATGATCGCCGGCCGCTTTGTTTCCGGTTCTTTCCGGCTTATCGCGATTACCTTCGTGGCCGGCATGATCGGCGGCGTGACGGGCTGGGGCTCCATCGGCCTGCTTGCGCTCGCGACCGGCGCCGCCAGCGCGATATATACCTACGGCAAGGAATATCTGGGCGACAGGTTTACAGGTCCGAAGGAAGAACGTAAAAAAGTAAAACTCTTCGAGCGCAAGCGCGTTGAAAGCGCGGGCAAGGCGTTTCTCTCCGGCACTTTCAACGGCGCGCTGGGCGCATGGCTCGCGAATCTGCCTATCTTCCAGTCGGTCATGAAATTGCTGCACGACACCATCCATCAGGGCATCGGCCAGATTTCCAAGCCCTTCAACGAAGCGGCGGCACCGAAGTTCTCCGGGGCCGGACCGGGCATCCTGTCCAAATTCTCCGCCGCGGCAGGGCGCGCCCCGCCTGCGCCCGCCGAAATCTTTCCCGCTGTCTGGAAGATGCGGGCGGGACCGAGGCCGGCTTTCGGCTTTTAGCGATAATTATGGCAATTATTTTAAGATTCGCCCGGGATTGACATAACGCTTATCCCTGCTATTCTCGCATCTGATATTTTACCGAATACGAGAAAGACATGGTTCAGCCCTCCAGACCCTGGCCGAAGCCTTCCCCCTACGATGATATGCTCTCCGAGCTCATCGCCAGCGGCGATATCGCGCGCGTGCGCGAGTATTTCGATTCGGTCTTCTGGGAGAACCGCCAGGAACGTCCGGGCTGGGGACACCTGCGCATCGCGCTCCTGCGCGAAGACAGGCCCATGCTGCGCCTGCTGCATACCTGGGGGGCCACGCCGACCGACGACGACATGGCGAAATTCCGGGCCGTCGCGCGCGATAAATATCCTGACTATGTGCGCATCCTGCGCTCGGCGGGCCTGCGGCCATCCAATACGGTATGGGAGGAGCTTCCCTCGTCCGGCACGCCCACAGCTGCCGACGAGGCTCTGTTCAGCGAAACGAATTTCAAAAACGCAGCCGCGCAGATGCTCGACCGGGTGCCGCAGGAATGGCGCCGCCTGCTGCAGACGTTCCAGGCGGCGGGCGCGGACGAGGCCGTTATCGCAGGGGGAGCCCTGCGCGATCTTTTCAACGAGAGACAGATCAAGGACGTCGATATTTTCCTGCGGTCGCAGGGCAGCCAGAAGAAGAACAAGAAATTCCTGAAGGAAGTATTCGAAGCGGCGGGTCTCGATGTCGTCGCGCAGGATTGCGGTTATGACGGCTATTCGCGCCTGATGGAAAAATTCCCGCAGCCGCGGACCGAGGCTGCAGCCGCGGATACGAACGGCGTCACGCGCGAGCGCAAGATGGAAAGCTGGAAAGTAATGGCTGGCCCTGCGAAGACGGAATATAACATCATCTTCGTCGAAGACGCCCTGGACAAGCGCCTTGCGCAGGAAACGTCAAGGCGCGAACAGCGCTCTCTTTTCACCGGCGGGTTGCTGGACAGTTTCGACATCGGCCTTTGCCAGATCGCCTGCGACGGTCAGGAAGTCGTCAGCACGCCGGCTTACCGGGATGATGTAAAGCATCAGCGCGTTTCCCTCCTGCGGCCCAATATTGGCACGGAAGAACATCTGCAGCGCGTGGCCAGGAAGTACGACGGCTGGCAGCTGAATGCGGAGGCGCAGAAGGCCCTGACGCCGAAGCCGCCGTCGCCCCCCAGGCATCCATTGCACATTCGCACCTGGTATTGATCCCGCCGCGCCGGCCGCGTTTTTAGAAGCTGCGGTTGCTAAACAAACGCCTAATTTCCGCCGCCGAACTGCCCGCCAGCATCCGGCGAGAAGGGGACGAGGTCGGGTTCGCCCGTTTCGTCCATCGGCAGATCCTTCATGCGCGTGTCGGGGCCGTCATTTTCGCCCTGCTCGCCCGGATGGTGCTTTTTGAGCCATTCCTTGAACTTTTTGATCAGCTCTTTCTGCTTTTCTTTGTTGCCCGCGACAAGTCCGGCCAGATCGTCTTCGCTGAATGCGATGCTCTCGTTCATCGCGTCAATCTGCTCCTGCGTCCAGGGGCCGGGCTTGCCCGGAGGATCTCCCGCGCCCGGAACGATCGTGCCTTCGTTTTCGTTCACTTTGGCGTTGCCGCCGGCGTTGAAGACGATAATTTTTCCGTCCTTGACGTAGAAGCCGTAGCCGCCGCCCAGATTGCCGCCCCAGAAAGTCGTCCCGCGAATGCCAATGGAGCCGCGCGGCGTGTTTATTCTGACGTCCGGATCCTTTCTCTTGGCGACAAGCCCGCTCAAGTATTGAAACGTACCTTCCAGAATATGATATTCGCTCTTGTTTTCCGCCCCGTTGTCGGGGTTGAAGACGTATTCATCCACCGTCAGCTTCGTATTGGCCGACAGCGTCATCTGGGTATTGTCGATGAACAGGATGAATGCGCGCGCCTTGGCCGAAGTCTCGATGACGTCATGCATATGCACTTGGGTTTCCGCCTTCGCGGGCGCGGCATCCTTATGACCGGCCAGGCGTATGGTGACCTTGCCCTGTACTTTCAGGAGGGTGCCGATAACCGGCTCCTCCGGCGAAGCGCCATAGGAAGGACCTGCCAGCAGCAGGAATGCAAGAACCGGAACGACGATGTACTTCAGCATGAAAGCACCCAGGAGTTTTGACTGGAGACAATATTAGTCCTATCGCAGGACGAAAGCAAAACCAACAATGGATTGACGGAATCAGGCCGGGGAGGGAATCCGCCGCAATTTTATTCCGTTGACCAAGGAGCAAGAGAGGCCGTCCTAGGCGCGGAAAAGATACTGCTGGACCTCCTTGTTATCCCGGCGCCAGAAGGCGCTGTCGATAAAGAAGTGGTGAACATTGATGAAGACGATAAAGGCGATGATGAAAAACTGCGGGTCCAGCTCCACCACCGCCGCCGGGCTGGACGTCAGCGCCAGCGGATGCGCGTCCAGATATTTTGGTATGGTATCGAAAAAGAGCGCGCCAAGCGCGATTCCCGCTATCGCAAAGACGGCTATCGATATCAGCGAACGCCTCTTCGTTTTGCGGGAGTCTCCTTCCGGCGCATGCTGCGCGCGCAGGAATTCGGATTTTTTGTATTTGTAGACGAAGGGCAGGTACTGCAGCGAATGGAAGAACGGGATGAAGACATAGAAGGCCATATTCATATAGGGCGCCATGACCCAGAGATAGATGGCCGCCACGTAGCCCATCAGAGCGTTCAGGGAAATGCCCTTCTTGTCGTAAAGCCAGTGCTTGAGCAGCACCCCCGCCGCCAGCGCCGTCGTTATCCAGCTTGCCGCAAGGGCTCCCTGTACGAGCCAGGCGGGATAGGCGGTGACCTCATACGTGATGTCGTAATAGGGCTGTATGCCCGTCACCTCGTTGGTGCGGCACCACGTGTAGAGCCACACCATATATCCATTGATGTACAGGATCCGCTTTTCCCAGTTGTTGTAGAAGACATTATTGTACAGCGACAGCGTGATGAGTACGCCGTAGCCTTGTTTCACGTAGTGCCAGCCGACGGAGAATATCATCGCCATCACCGCCCAACTCAAATATTTCTCCTCCTGCGCGCGCCAGGCGTAGACGAAAAAGAAAATCATGACCGCCGGCACGATCAGGCCGGCGACGGCCAGGCGTATCTTGCTGAGGAGCTCCGTTTCCGTTCCGGTCAGGCGATTCATGTATTTCGGGTAAAACAGCAGGTATGAATAGGCGAAGTGCGGAAAGTTGATCGCGAAGGCGGCATAGGCGGCCCACCAGTGCGACTGGTCCTCCAGCCATTTGGCCTTGTCGTGAAGGCCCTGTCCGGTCCAGAGCTGCGTCAGGCCGGCCAGAATGGCAAACATGATAACGCCCGCGCCGCCGACCAGCCAGAAATCCGCCGTCGGGTCGACGAGGGCGCGGGTCCGGGCGTTGCTTTGCGTTTTTTCGTTTCCTGCTGACATCACGGGTCCTAGAACGGGAAGCCGCCGGGCACGCCCGGCGCGTGTGGGAAACCGCCGCCGCCGAAGGGGCTGGGCTTTCTGATCCTTCCGTTTTTGCCTTCTTTGCCGGGGCCGATTTTCAGATCGCCGCCGCTGGGCAGCTTTATGCCGCCGGGGCCCTTGAATTTCAGGAAGTGCTTGAACTGGCCCTGCAGCAGCTTCTGCTGGCCCTGGAATCCGGTGATGCGCTGCAGCACTCCCGCCTCATCCGCGAGAAGGATCGTGGAGGAGATGAACTGCAACTGCTCCTGCGGCCAGGGCGCCGCCTTCGGCGGCGCGGTCTTGCGGTTTTTCAGCGAGGTGCCTTCGCCCTTGTTGACGAGAACCTGGCCGCCGTCGTTCTTCACGCTGACCGCGCCTTCCTCGACGTGTACGCCGTAGGAATCCTTGATGGTTCCGCCCCAGAGCTTCGTGCCGCGGATACCGATGGTGCCGACGGGGGTGTCGATGTTGACATCCGGGTCCTTTTTCTTGGCGATGAGGCCGCTGACATACTGGAACGTGCCGCTCAATACGCTGTAGGAGGCTTTGTTGCCCCTGGCGTTGTCGGGGTCAAAGACATACTCGTCGACGGTCATCTTTGTGCTCTCCGACAGCCTGAACTGCGTATTGTCGATGAAAAGGATCAGCACGCGCGACTTCGCGCCTGCCGTGATCACGTCCTTCATGTGGATGGAATCCTTGACGGCGAGCGCTTTTGTGGTTTTCTCTCCCGCCGGCGTCACGGTCGCCTTGCCTTCGACTTCCATGACGGTGCCGATAATGCCTTCGCCATCCTGTTGCTCGTCCGCCGCAAAGGCTGCGGCCGGACCTGAAAGCAGGAAAGCGGCCACCGCCGCGATGAGAAGATACCTGACCATGACAAGTAACCCCGGTTGGATACAATAGCCCGGGGCATCATACCATGCCCCCCGCAGCGCGGCGATTCCTTTGGAACAGGAAAGATTGCCATATTCTGTTTTTCAGGCGCGGAACAGGTTCCGCTGCACCTCCGCATTGTCCCGGCGCCAGAAGGCGCTGTCCATGAAGTAGTGGTGGATATTGATGAAGGAAAGGAACATCAGGAAGAAAAAATAGGGGTGAAGGGACGATCCGGCCGCCGCAGCCTCCCGGTCCAGGTATTTGGGCAGCAGTTCGAAGACAACCGCCCCCAGCGCGAGCCCGCCGAGGGTAAACGCCACCGTGCGCCAGACCGCGCGGCGCAGCTGCTGCGCGGGATCTCCCGCAGGCGCCTGGCGGCCCGCGTCAAACTCCGTCTTTTTCATCTTATAGACGAATGGCAGGTACTGCAGGGAATGGAACATGGGGATGATGATGAGGAACGCGGGGTTGATGAAGGGCATCATGACCCAGACGAGCGCGCAAAAATACCCCATCGCCGCGTTGCCGGAAATGCCCTTGTCGTCCTTCAGCCAGTGCTTCAGCAGGACGGCGGCGGCCGGCAGCAGCAGCGCGGCGCCCCACAGCGCGGGCTTGCCGAACCACTCCGGCAATGACGAAAGGGTGATGCCATGGACCCCGTAGTGCGACTGGTCGAGGATGAGCGCGCGCTGGACGACCACGCCCGCAACCCAGGCGAAAATCCAGATGACGTAGGCATTGGCCCACAAAATGCGCTTTTCGACCGCATTGTAATAGACCCCTTCATACAGTGACAGCGTAATCAGAACGCCGTAGCCCTGCTTCACGTAATGCCAGCCCACCGAAAAAATCATCGCCGAAAAGGCCCAGTCCACGTATTTGGGATCTGGATTGACAAGCGCATACAGGAGGAACGCGGTCATCAGCGCCGGAACGGCGATGCCCGCCGCAACCAGGCGCAGGCGGCTCCATCGCTCTGTTTCCGGCGCCGTCAGGCGCTGCCGGAACCCCCGGTAGAACAGGAAGTAGGAATAAATGAAATGCGGGTCGTTGACGAGAAAGGACAGATAAAAAGCCCAATAGGCAGGGCGGTCGCCCAGCTGGATGCTGGCGACATCCGTCACGATCACGAACAGGGCGAAGAGCGCCAGCGACGCGCCGCCCACCAGCCAGAAATCGGCCGTGGGCGAAACCAGCGCCCGGGGCTTTGCATCAGCGATGTCGGAAGGAGCATTCATCGGACCTGGCCATTTTATCATGCGGCCGGGCAGGGCGCGATTCTTTCCCGGACGGCACCGGATATTGACATATTCACATAGTCTTTCTGTCGCGCAAAGCGAGCCGCCGTGCTAGTTTTGCGTCCATAACGGGAAGGAAGCGCCATGCTGACCGATATCGACGGCATCCGCGTTGGCCATGCAACGGATGCCAGGGCCATGACGGGCTGCACCATCGCCGTGTTCGACGAACCAGTCGTGCCGGGCGTCGACGTGCGCGGGGCGAATGCCGCCACCATTTACACCGATCTTCTCTACCCGGACAGCGTCATGCCGAGCGTCACGGGCATCATGCTCACGGGCGGCAGCGCCTTCGGGCTCGAGGCGGCGCTGGGCGCCGTGCGCTATTTTGAGGAACAGGGGAGGGGATATGATGTCGGCGTCGCCAAAATACCGCTGGTTCCCGCCGCCGTGATTTACGACCTTTCCGTCGGCGACGCGAATGTCCGGCCTGATCTCGCGATGGGGCGCAGGGCCTGCGAGGCCGCGAAGCCCGGCCCGTTCGAGCGCGGCCGCGTCGGCGGCGGCACGGGCGCCACGGTCGGAAAACTTTACGGGGTGAGGCAGTCCTCTCCCGGCGGGCTGGGCACAGCGACGGTGTCTCTTTACGGCGGCATTAAAGTATCGGCGATGATTGTCGTCAATTCCTTCGGCGACCTGCGCGACACCGCGGGCCGGATCGTCGCCGGCGCGAAATACGAGGGCGGGGAATTCGCGGATACTTATGCACGCATGAAGCTGGGCGACAAAAACCAGTCCGCGCTCGCGCGCATGGGCATGAACACCACGATCGGCATCGTCAGCACCAACTGCCGCCTGACAAAAGTGGAGGCCAGCCGGATGGCGACGCTGGCGCATAACGGGCTCGCCCGGGCCATCTGTCCCATCCATACCAATGTGGACGGCGACACGATCTTTGCCACCGGGCTGCAAAAATCAGATCTGACCGCGCCCGTCGACCTGCTGGGCACGGCCGCCGCCGAGGCCGCGATGCTCGCATGCCTGGATGCCGTGATGCAATGACGGCCGTTTTCCCGGAAATCGAAAAGTCGAAGGGGCTGCTGCAGGGGCTGAAGTGTCCCTACTGGTTTGCCGGCGGCTGGGGCATCGACATGTTTCTCGGCCGCCAGACGCGCCCGCATCAGGATATCGAGGTGGCGATTGCGCGCGCGGACCAGAAACACCTGCTGCCGCTTCCCGGCGTTTCCGGCATCGAATTCGTCGAAGACCATGAGAAGAAAACATGGCGGGGCCAGCCGCTGCAGCTTCCGGTGCATGAGCTGTACGTGAATTTTTACGGCGGCGGCATCGTCGAGGTACTGCTGAACGAATTTGACGACAGCAACTGGATCTATCGCCGGAACGGCAATATCCGCCTGCCGCGGGAGAGATTTTCGGGGTTATCCTATCTCCCGCCGGCAGTTGCTCTCCTTTACAAATCCAAAAATTCCCGTCCCCGGGACGAACAGGATTTCGAGGCCGTGGCGAGCCGATTGAGCGAAG
>SCTB01000161.1 GCA_004297545.1 Alphaproteobacteria bacterium | reverse complement strand
CTGCCAGCCGCCTTTTTGGGCAAGCGTCAGCCAGAAATAGGCCTCCGCATCGTTCTGCTTCGTGCCGAGCCCGAGCTGGTAGCAAAGGCCTGTGTAGAACTGGGCCGGGTGGATGCCCTGCCGCGCCGCCTTGTCGAACCATTTAAACGCTTCTTTATAGTCCTTCTTCACGACAAGGCCGTCATAGAGCAGCTGACCCAGGTCGTATTGCGCCGCGGGATAGCCTTGGGACGCCGCCTTGCGGTACAGGCTGGCCACTTCCGCATATTGTTTTGCGCGGGCTTCTTCGGTAGGCAGGCCGTCCGCCTGGCTTGCCAGCGCGCGCGCCTGCTGATACTGCCCGTAGGGCGTTTCCGTATCGGCCGCGGGATAGGCCGGCGCCGTCATCACAAGCAGGGCAAGAAACCCTGCGGCAAATGCCATTTTATGCATGAGAAGCTCCCGGAATCTCTTAATTCAGCATATCAATCCCGAGCTTGCGCAGCAGGCGGTCGAGGGCTGCGAAGGTGGGGCTTTTCTTTCCTGTTTCGATACGCATTTTGGCGGCTTCCCGGTCGGATTCTATCGCCCTCTTGATCCGGTCGGCTTCGATCTGCGTGCGCGCCTTGTTCATGTCGACTTTCGACATCTGGTCGTCGCGCAGCTGCTTGAGCAGTTTCTCTTCTTCCTCGCTTAAGGTCCCGTCCGCCCAGACGATGATATCGGCGAAATAAACCAGCGACGCGCGGTCCTGCGGTTCTTTCACATGCGGCAGCAGCTCCTTCAGGTCGCCCGCGTGTTGCAGCTCGTCTTCAAAAATCTTTTTCTGCTCGGGCGAGAGGCCGTAAACGCGGTCGAGGTTGCCGATGATCCTCTCGATATAGGCGCGCTCTTCGGACTGCACCTCGCCGTCGGCATGCGCAAGCGCAATGACGCAGCGCCACATATTGAACAGGCTGTCGCTGATTTTCTTTCCTGACCTGGGGGCTGCGGGGGACAAGGCGCTTATTCCATCACGTCGATGCCCATGCGCAACAGAAGGCTGTCGAGCACGGCGACGAGGCCGCCCTGCGGGCGGATCTCCGACATCTTCAGGTCATGCTGGAACATCTCGTCAGCAACGGCCTTCCTGGTGTCCTTGCGGATCTGGTCCATATCGAGGCTGGCCATCTGGTCCGCGTGAAGCTTTTTCAGGATGGCGTCCTCGCGCGGGTCAAGCACGCCGTCGGCGCGCGCCAGCAGGCCGCCAAAGTAAATGACCTGTCCGCGCGCGGCGGGGTCGTTGATGTAGCGCATCAGGTCGGCGATGTTCTGCCCTTCCGGGGCCGCCAGGTCGCTCGCAAAGGCGCTTTTCTGTTCGGGCGTCAGGCCGTAGACCCGGTCCATATTCCCGATAATGCGGTTGAGATAGGCGCGCTCCTGCTCCTGGATCATGCCGTCCGCATGGGCGATCGCGATGATGACGCGCCACATGTAAAATGTGCTGGTGCTGACGGGCTTTCCGCTGACTTGGGGCTGAGGAGGTGCCATGGGTTTAAACTAGCCAATTCTTATGTGCTGTGCAATCGCGGAGCGGCGCGATATGTAAACGGGGCCGGCGCTCAGTCGTAAATCTTGTTCAGGACAAAGCGCACGATGGCGCGCAGGCCGATCGGGCGCTCGGCCTTGGCGCGGGCAAGGGCTTCCTGCGTCGCCCGGTCTTCCAGCGCCCGGCGCACATCGGTCATGAGCTGGTTGACCTCGGCGTCGCCGAGCGTGCCTGCGGATATCTTGCGGATGATTTCCTCCTCGCCGGGGGCGAGGTCGCCGCTCGCTTGCGCCATCAGCGCCGCCGCATAGGCCAGCTGCACGCGGTCAGCCGGACTGGTCACGCGCTTCAGAAGGGTCGAAATATTCTGGGGGCTCACCAGGTCCTGCCCCAGCACTTCGCGCTGGTCGGCGTTGAGAAGTCCGTCGCGCTCCATGCCCGCGAAGATTTTCTTGAGATGATCGAGCTCGGCGTCCTGCACGATGCCGTCGGCATGGGCGACCGCGACGATGCAGCGCCATACATGAAAGCCGCTGTCCGAAAGCGGCTGGCCGATGACGACGGGGGCGGGATTTTCAAGGTTCATGAGACAAGCCTAGTGGATTTGGGGGCGGTGTCAATCGCCCGGCCTATGGAAAAAAATCAGTCGAGATGATCGATGCCCAGGCGCAGCAGCAGGGCATCCAGCGCGTAAAACAGGGGGTTTCTTTCCAGGTGCTTCTGCTCAAGGTCGGTCTTGCGCTTGAACATCTGGTCGGCGATATCCTGGCGGATTTTCGCCATCATCTCGCCGGTCTCGGGCGCCTTGCCGAAAGCGCCGTGAAGTTTTTTCAGCAGGTCCGATTCGTCCGGGCTCAGGTGCCCGTCGATCCAGGCGACGACCTGGCTGAAATAAAGCAGCAGGCTGCGGCATTCCGGGTCCTTGATGTGCGGCATCAGCGTGTCGACGTCCTGCGCCTTCTCCAGGTCGCCGGCGAAGGCTTTCAGGTGTTCCGGCGTCAGGGCGTAGACGCGGCCCATATTCGCGAAAACCTTGTCGAAAAATTCCCGCTCCTTTTCATGAATGACGCCATCCGCATGGGCCATGACGATAATGCAGCGCCACATGTAAAAGAAGCTGTCGCTGACGGGCATGATGCCGATGTGTGCGGAAGGTTTGCTCATAAAAAAAGACTAGTCCTTTCAGGCAGCGAGTTCAATAAGACGGAAGGAGAAGTATGTAAAACAATTATTCTCCGGCGGCCTCGTCCAGCGCATCCCTCACCGCTTTTTCGGTAAGAAGCTCCGGCAACACGATTCCGTCCGGCGCGCCCGGTCCGTAGATGACGTTGAACGGTATGCCATAGCGGCCGAACTGCCTTAAGTAAGCTGCGATAGCTTCGTCGTTCGACGTCCAGTCTCCCTGCATCTTCACAATATTGTCATGCGACATGGCTTCAGCGAGGGCTTTCTGCTCGAGGATGAACTTCTTGTTCGCCTTGCAGGTCAGGCACCAGTCGGCCGTCACGTCCACGACGACGGTCTTGCCTTCCTGCACCAGGGCCGGGATTGCCGCCTGGTCAAGCTTTTCCCATCCGTCATCGATCGCCGGCATGGTCTGCAGCGTGACGACGACGTTCGCCAGCCACAGGGCTGTCAGCAAAAGCGCGAGCGCGAGCACCTTTTTGAGATTGACCATCCATTTGCCCGGCTTTGGCATGTATTTGAACAGTTTCGGCGATACGGCCAGCGCGATATAGGGCAGGGCAAGGCCAAGGCCCAGGAAGGTGAAGATCGTGAAGATTTCAAAGCTGCCGCGCGCCAGCGCAAAGCCGATCGCGGTGCCCAGGAACGGCGCGCTGCAGGGCGTGGCCAGCAGCGTCGCGAAAACGCCGGTCAGGAAGTGGCCGGCCAGCGTCGGCTCATGTTCGTGCTTCGCCGGAATATTCTTCGCGATAAAGCGCGGCAGCGGAATTTCGAACAGCCCCCACATGTTGGCGGCGAAGAACAGCACGATCAGCGTCAGCATCACCAGGAACCACGGATGCTGGAACTGGATGCCCCAGCCCACGCTCTCGCCCGCCGACTTCAGCGCGACGAGGGCGCCGGCCATCATCCAGAACGACACGATGATGCCGGCCGAGGAGGCCATGAAGTTGCGGAAGATGGTTTTCTTGTTGTCCTTGCCGCCGTGGCTGACGACGGAAAGAACTTTCAGAGAGAGAACAGGAAGCACGCAGGGCATCAGGTTCAGGATAAGTCCGCCCAGCAGTGCAAACAGCAATATCTTCAGGCTCACCGATTCCATCTTTTCGACAAGCGGCGCGCGGTGCGGCGTCACCAGCGGCGGCGCGCCCGCGGGCTTTTCACTTAAAGAGACCGTGCCTTCGAATCCTGAATCTCCGCCGGCATAGGTTAGCGTAAAGGGGGCCTTGCCCAGTTTGTCCTTCAGCGCGTCGAGCGGGTCGTTGGAAAATATTTCCACGCGGAAGGAAATCGTCTTCGTCTTTTTGTCGTAGCTGATCGCGGGCTTGCCGTAGGTCAGCCCCGCCTCATGCTCAACGAAGAGATCAGCTCCCTTCGGCGGGGAATCCGGCGCGGCCGCCTCGGTAACGACGTAGTTCTTGTTCGCGGGGTCGAAATCGAGCCAGGCGCGCTCGAAATGGAAATCGCCTTCGGCGGGCTTCGGCAGTCTTTCCAGCGCCTTCTGGTAGGCGGACGCGTCTTCCGATGCGTTGGCCTCGCCGGCCGGGATGTCGAGGGTCAGGTCGTGCTTTTCCGGCACGCAGATATTGTTGCAGACGAGAAGATCGGCATGGACTTTCAGCTTCAGCGCCGCGCCCGGCTTCTCGACGGCAATATCGACGGGGAAGGTCACTTCGTCGAGGTAGATAATGTTTTCAAGGCCGAAGGCGGTCTGCCGCTTCGGCACTGGGAATTTAATGATGGCGGACTTGAGGTTCTCCGAGCCTTTCCAGTCGAGCGCGGGGGGCAGCCCGGCGTCGCCCGGGGTGCGCCAGTAGGTATCCCAGTTCGGCTGCAGTTTCAGCTCCAGCGCGACGGGAACGGTTTCCCTGTCGCCCGTGCCGGTGACGGGACTGTAGAGCCTTGCCTGCACGTGGTCCTCCCTGGGCTTCGGCGGTTCGGCCGCAAAGCTTTGGACGGACAGGAGCGTCAACAGGCAAAAGGTCAGGAAAATGCGCATGGGAATCCCGGATGTGAAGGAACAGCTATCCTCATCAGGAATATAGGACAAATAAGGGGCTAATCCAAGGCTTTGGAAAGACTGGGTGTTTTTAGCCGCAAATCGCGCGTTTCAGGGTCTCGATATCGTCCTTCAGCGCCTGGTCGGCGGCGCAGAGCTCCTCGATCTTGCGCACGCCGTGGATGATGGTGGTATGGTCGCGGCCCCCGAACTTGCGGCCGATTTCCGGCAGCGAATGCTCGGTCAGCTGCTTGGAGAGATACATCGCCACCTGCCGGGGGCGTGCCACGGGGCGCGCGCGGCGCGGGGAGTGCATGTCGGAAAGCCGGATATTATAGTGCTCCGCCACCTTGCGCTGGATATCCTCGACCGTCACGCGGCGGTCGTTCGCGCGCAGGAGGTCCTGCAGCAGGTCGGTGGCGGATTCGACGGTGATGATCCGGCCGGCAAGGTCCGCATGGGCCAGCAGGCGGTTCAGGGCGCCTTCGAGCTCGCGCACGCTGGCCGAGATTTTGGAGGCCAGGAATTCTAGCACGTCCTGCGGCAGCGCGCGGTTTAACAGCTGGCACTTGGACTGCAGGATGGCGAGGCGCAGCTCGTAGGTCGTCGGGTTGATGGTCGCGACAAGGCCCATGCCGAGGCGCGAGCGCAGGCGCTCGCCGATGCCGTCCATCTCTGCCGGGCTCTGGTCGGCGGAAACGACGATCTGCTTGCCCTGGTCGATGAGGGCGTTGAAGGTATGGAAGAATTCCTCCTGCGTCGATTCCTTGCCGCAGATGAACTGCACGTCGTCGATCATCAGCACGTCGACGTTGCGGAAATGCTCTTTGAACGACATGGTCTCTTTCGTGCGCAGCGCGCGCACGAACTGGTACATGAATTTCTCGGCCGACAGGTAGACCACCTTGCGATTCGGCTGGCGCGCGCGGATGGCCTGCGCGGTCGCATGCATCAGGTGGGTCTTGCCGAGCCCGACGCCGCCCTGCAGGAACAAGGGATTCGGCGCGCCTTCGCCGTCCGCCACGCGCTTTGCCGCCGCGCAGGCCAGTTCGTTCGAGGGGCCGGTGATGTAATTCTGGAAGGTATAGCGCGGATCCAGCGGGGAAGACAGGTTTTCCACCGCGGCGGCGTTCTCGTTCGCGACGGAGGGGCGCTCGTAAGGGGCGATGGTATGCTGAACCGGCTCCCTGCCTTCGGGGGCCGCGGGCTTTTTGGCCGCGACGACGATATCGATCCGGCTGGCCGCGCCGAAATGCTGGCGCCAGATGCTGCGGATGCGGTCGGCATAGTGCGATTTCACCCAGTCGCGGATGAATCTCGTCGGAACCGAAAGCTCGAGCGCGCCGTTCGACAGCCCGGTCGCCTCGATGGGCAGAATCCAGCTGCGATATACGGTTTCGCCGAATTCCTTCTGCAAAAGGGATTTCACCTGTTCGAAGCGCAGCTTCAGCGTGGAAACTGCGGAAGATTCAGCCGCAGCCGCGGCTGCGGTATTACCGTTATCGAACATCCAACTCTACCCCTCGAATACTATCGCCTTCGATGCGAAGCCTGACGGCTTCCTCAAGAAATTTTTTGCCCCGGACGGGGCCAGGAATTCCTTCACATCCCGATCGCCTGAAAGAAAGCCAGGATATGGCCGCTTCCCTTTAGCGTGTGAACCTTCACCCGATGCAATCGAAACAACCGCGCCTGCCGCGATGTTTCAACGTCAAAAAATTCTCTGCGCCTTGTGAAGTGGAGCAACACTACACCGGGGCAAAAATGAGTCGCAAGGGGAATTGTGGATAAAATAAAAAATAGCAAGAAACGTATCAAATTATGAATTTTTTATTCCGAGAATTTTCTTGCCAGAGAATTCGAATTTCGCACGAAAAAAAATCGCGCGGAAAATTTTTTTCGGTTGACTTTTCCGGCAACAAAAAACGCCGCGGGATTCGCGGCGTTGTTTTGGCGAAAAAATATTGATTATTTTTTCTTGAGCAGCTTGATTCGCGCTGACAGGCGGGAAAGCTTGCGCGATGCATTCTTTTTGTGCAGCAGGCCCTTGGCGGCGGTCTTGTGGATCGCGGGCTGGGCTGCCTTGAGGGCTTCCTGCGCGGCCTTCTGGTCGCCGGACTTGATGGCTTCTTCGACTTTGCGGATGTGGCTGCGCATGTTGGAGACGCGCGACTTGTTGTAGCCTGCATGGCGTGCATTGCGGCGGATGCGTTTTTTGGCTGACTTATGAATGGCCATTTTCTTGGTTTCTCTTCCTTACAGATTCTCTATTACCGCGGGGCGTCAGGGCAGAATCGCGACATGCCCTTGAAAGCCGCGGGACTTTGCGTTTTTAAAGGTGTTTGGGCGCGAAGTCAACAAGCTTGTGGATAAGTCAAAGTCCCTGATTTTACTTGTCTTTAAAGGATGCAGGGCGCTTCTCGACGAAGGCCGCCATGCCCTCTTTCTGGTCTTCCGAGGCAAAAGTCGCATGGAACAGGCGGCGCTCGAATCTCAGGCCTTCCGACAGCGTGGTTTCAAAGGCGCGGTTGACCGCCTCCTTGACCATCATCGTGACAGGCAGGGAGAAGGAGCCGATTTTCTCGGCCGCGGCCAGCGCTTCCGCCATCAGGCTCGCGGCCGGCACGATGCGTGCGACAAGCCCCGCCTTTTCGGCCTCCGCCGCGTCGATCATGCGCCCGGTCAGGCACAGTTCCATCGCCTTGGCCTTGCCGATCGTGCGGGTGAGTCTTTGCGTGCCGCCGGCGCCCGGGATGGTGCCGATGGTGATCTCGGGCTGGCTGAACTTCGCGTTATCCGCCGCGATGATGAAATCGCACATCATGGCAAGCTCGCAGCCTCCGCCCAGGCAATAGCCTGCGACTGCGGCGATCACGGGCTTGCGGCAGCGGCTCAGGCGTTCCCAGTTGCGCGTGATGAAATCTTCCTTGTAGACATCCATGTAATTCTTGGGCGCCATCTCCTTGATGTCCGCGCCAGCCGCAAAGGCCTTCTCGCTGCCGGTCACGATAATGACGGCGATGCCGGGGTCGGCTTCGAAGGTGTCGACCGCCTGCGTGACCTCGTCCATCAGCGCCTGGCACAGGGCGTTCAGCGCCTTGGGCCGGTTGAGGGTGATGATTCCGGTTTTCTTTTTCTTTTCGACGATAATGTGCTCAAAGGTCATCGCGTCACTCGCTTTCTGTGCCGCCACTTTTGGTGGGATAGGTGCGCTCGTCATGGGGATGCTCCTCGTCATATAAATCTTCAGGAAACGGGGGCGGCAGAAGGGCCCCGAGAACGCCAAGAAGGAAAATGTCCTGCATGGTTTTTTTACCTACTTCTGCTTTTGCGGGCAATAGAATGTTGACCGCTGCCCCTGCGTGATTTTCCTGATACCCCCGGTCTTTTTGATGTCGCAGCTGCAGCCCTTGCATTTCTGCCCCTGCTTGTCGTAAACCGCCCAGCGGTGCTGAAAATACCCCAGCTCGCCGTCCGCCTGCACGTAGTCCCGAAGCGAGCTGCCGCCCGCTTTGAT
This sequence comes from Alphaproteobacteria bacterium, assembly GCA_004297545.1. Classification (GTDB taxonomy): domain Bacteria; phylum Pseudomonadota; class Alphaproteobacteria; order Micavibrionales; family UBA2020; genus JAPWJZ01. The sequence continues at coordinate 19,219 of SCTB01000161.1, read as the reverse complement.
GGCAGCCTGCAGCACGGCCTTGATGGCCGCCACCAGTTTCGCGATTTCCGGCTTTTTGAGGCTGCGCGCCCGGCGCCGCGGGTCGATGCCGGCGCGGAACAGGGCTTCGGAGGCATATATATTGCCCACGCCGACCACGACGGCCTGATCCATGATGGCCAGCTTGATGGCGACTTTCTTGTCTTTCAGGCGGCCTGCAAGGTACGGGGCGTCGAAGCTGCGCTCCAGAGGTTCCGGGCCTAAATGCCGGAACAGTTTGTGCTTTTCGAGGTCGTTCGTAACGACAAGGTCGACCAGCCCAAAGCGCCGGGCATCGTTGAAAACGACGCGCGTGCCGTCCTGCATTTGCAGAAGCATATGGTCATGCTTTTCGCGATCATAGCCCTCCTCCCGGCCCTTGACGACCATGCGCCCCGACATCCCGAGGTGCACGACCATCGTCTCCGCGTTATCGAGCTTCAGGAGGATATATTTGGCGCGCCGCGACACGCCTTCCACGCGGGCGCCGGCGACATCCGGCAGGCGTGCGGGAAAGGGGATGCGCAGGTCCTTGCGATGGAGGGTGACGGCCTCTATCCGGCGCCCGGCAAGGGCCCTGGACAGGCCCCGGCAGACGGTTTCGACTTCGGGCAGTTCAGGCATCGTTCCTTCAAGCCTTTTTCCGTGAAATACAGGCCTGAATATAGCCCGGGTGCCGATGGGGGCAAATACGGAATTCTTCACGGCGCTCGTATATTATGTCAATAAAATGAAGAATTGTTTCAAAAGGACGACGAAACCGGAGACGACCTGTAGAATCAGGCCATGAGATTCTTCGCCGTCATGCTGGCCGCGCTTGCGGTTTTGTGTCTTCCGTTGCCTGCCGTCGCGAAGCCGGCGGCGACGCAGTATCTCGCGTTCCAGATTTTCACGGGCGGCTTCGATTCCGAGGAGATGCGCCAGAGCATACCCCCGCCGCCGGAAGACCTGCTGGAGACGGTCGAGGACATCCGCGACCGCGTCCGGGTGCTTCCCGGCCCTGTGTCGCGGCAGCTCGGGTTTATTCCGGGGCCGCTGTCGTTCGACAACACGGACGAGCAGGTGACGGCGCTTATTTCAGAGTCTTTCGACATCGCCCTGAAGACGGACATGGCGGTAGGCTTTCATATCGACGATTCCATGTTCTGGGGGCGGCTGAAGGAGCTCAACCTGCCCGGCAGCATCGAATGGCTGGACTGGTCGGGCGCGCCCGCCACGGGCCGGAGGCTCGACTGGTCGTCGACGCCGACGAAAATCATGCCGCAGCTGTGCCTGAACAACAAGGTCGTGACCGATGCCGTGAAGAAGCGCGCCGCGCTTATCGGACGCGATGTCGCAGACGGCATCAGAAAACTCCGCGCGGCCGGGAAAGACGCCCTGTTCATCGGCGTGATTGCGGGCTGGGAGACGCAGATCGGGCGCGACTTCAAGTCGGGAAAGGAGATCGGCTACTGCGCGCTCACGAACAAGGGCTTCAGCGCCCAGAAGCCCCCCGCGGATTTTGAGGCGGCGCGCGCGGACATCGTGCGGGAATTCATCGATCTCTGGGCGCGGTCCCTCATGAAGGCGGGCGTGCCCGCGGGGAAGATATATTCGCATGCCGCCTTCATGTCCGAGCCCCTCTACCGGCTGGCGCAGCGCATGCAGCCGGGCAAGCTGCCGGGCTCCTATCTCGAAACCATCAATGCCACGCCGCCCGCCATCGCCTTCGGGCCTTCCCATGCGCCCGGCTTCTCCACTTATCCGCAGCCGGGGCATCTCGGCCAGATTGCGGCGGAGCTGAAAAAACACGGCAATCCCGGCTGGGCCTCGTCGGAGGGCACGGCGATCGACCCGGGGGATGCGGAAAAGGGAAAGCCCGGGAAGAACATGGAAGGATATCTCGGCAACCTGTTCAACCACGGCGCGCGCCTCGTGAATATCTTCGGCTGGGGCGTGGGGAATCGCGACAACCCGTTCCGAAAGGTCGCCGAGGATGAGGCGTCGATTGACGCTTATCGGAAATTCCTGCGCGGGGAGACGCTGAAGGAAACGCCGCTGCCGGCGCCTGAGGTGCCTTCCGAGGCCTGGCTCGCGAAGATGGAGCGCATCCAGCGCGATCTGCCTCCCTACATCGCCCGGAACGGTGTGTCGCAGGTCAGGCCGCTGATGGAGAAAATCCATGCGCAGACAGAGGCGCTGCTGTTTATTCAGGCGGAAACGACCGCCGATGAGATTCTGAAGCTTGTCGGCGCACCTTAGGGACTCAGCCCGCCGACTTCTTCGGGATGATCACGTCATTGTCCGGCGCGTTAAAGATCACCGTGTTGTTGCCGGTGGAGAGCGACTGGATGATGCGGGCCTGCAGCAGCATCGGGTTGCCCTCCAGCATCGCGGAAGAATTGGCGAGGTTGCGCAGCACCGCCTGCTCGCCGCGCGCTTTTTCCAGCTGCTTCTGGGCTTCCTTGCGCGCCTCGAGAATGCCCGAAAACGCCTTCTTCAGGTTCGCGGGCAGCATGATATCCTTGACTGCAAGCGACGTGACGGCCAGGCCCAGCGCGGCGGCCTTGTCGGTTACCTTCGACAGCAGCTGCGCGTCGATATCGCCCTTTTTCTCGAGCAGTTCATCCATGGTATAGGCGGAAATGACATCGCGCAGGGCAATTTGCGCGTGGTTGTAGAATTCGTTGAGGTAGTTCTGCGACTGGTGCTTCGCCTTCACGGGATCCGTCACCTCGAAAAAGCCGCAGAGGCTTAGTTTCAGGCCGATATTGTCTTTGGTCAGGATTTCCTGCCCCGGCATGGAGAGCAACGCGCGGCGGATATCGACGACCTGGATATCGGTATTCGCTTTCAGGAAGCGGTACCGGCCCGCGCCCAGAAGCTTCACGAAGGTGCCTTTGCGGTAGAGCAGTCCTTTCTGGAACTCATAGACCACGATTTTCGAAAACAATTTCGAATAAATCACGACGATGAAGAGAATTACTGCGAGCAATAATACGATTTCCGGACCCATAAGAACCCCCGACTAGAAAATGTGGGTTTTGTTCCCAGGCGCCAGCGGATAACGGGGGAGGTTGTTCACCTTCAGGCCCGCCGTCCGCCTGCATTGAAGCAGGCGCCAAAGGAACAAAACCCGTGATGCATTACCAATGCAATGGGAATCGAACCCTACAAGGTCCCGCTTTTACACCCGGAAGAATCAGAATCTGAAGCGCCTGGCATTTGAGTGCGGAACCTGCAGCAAGCCTAAGCGAAGGAAAACCAGCCGTCAACGCGCGGATGCGGCCTTTTTTCAGATAGAGGCGTGTGGATGCGGCGCGTTCCGGACGGGAACCTTGGTGAACTCCGCCGCCATCGCGGTGCGCACGTTGTCGGGCACGCGGCGGTAGCCCAGCAGTTCCGCTTCGGTGAAGACGCTGTACTTGACGGAATCGCTCTGGTTGCCGCCCAGCACCTTGACCTTCCAGGTGCCGTTTTCCTTGTAGCGTTCGGCGACGAAGCCGACGTGGCCCATCCAGTTGCCCTCGGGGTCTTCCTTGCCCTTGCGGCGGAACACGACGATATCGCCGGGCCTGGGGTCTTTCGTGGGCGTGCCGAAATCGAGGAAGGACCGGGCATTGGGCTTGCGCGTGCCCTCGACGCCGGTGCCGAACAGCACCGCGTTCACGAAGGTCGCGCACCAGTGCGTGGTGTCGGGGTTGACGGTCATATCGGCCTGGCTCTTGAAGAACTTCATCAGTTCGCTCTTGCTGCCGTCCTCGGTCTCGCCCATGTAGCATTCGGCGACATCGAGGTGGATCGGGTAATCCTTGCTGCGCTCTCCCGCCATAAGCGCCGAGACGCGCGGATCCTTGCGCAGGTCGAGGATATAGCGGCGGACCAGCGGGTCGGCGATAGTGACGTTGGTGACGTTGCCGCTTTTGTCCTTCTCGATCTTCATCTGGTCGATGATGTCGCCCAGCCCGTATTTCGCGCCGTGCTTTGCGACCGTCATCAGCCACTGGCCGTCGGAGATATGGAACAACCCCGGCGAGCGGTTGGGGTTGGGCTTGCCCGCCTCGAAGGCGCGCTCGGCGATCGCGATGTCGAGAAGCTTGTTGAAGGGCACCTTCGTGCGCTCATGCGCAAGCTGCATCGCGAAGGCGTCTTTGACGCTCAAATTCACGACGACGGTCCCGTCGTCCTGGATGCCGGCCTTCTTGCCGGGCGCGATTTTCGTCAGTTCCCCGTCCTTCAGGCGGTAGAGGCCGGCCAGCTCCTCGGCCTTTTTCACGGCGGCTTGCAGCCGGTCGTGCACCAGGGCCTGGTCGGTGATGGAATTGATATGCATGAATTCGCGCGTGGCGGCGATGGTCAGCGGGCCCTTCGTGCCGTCCACATGCCGCGTGCCGAGGTCGAAGCCCAGTTTCTGCAGCGCGATCTGGTTGTCGAGTATTTCCTGGTTTTTCTCGTAGGTGGCGCCCTTGTACGAGATGGCGGGCAGGGTTTGCTCGGCCTTGACGAGCTCTGCGCCCATCACGGCGGAAAGGCGCGGGTTGTTGCGAAGGTCGATGATCTCGCGCAGCACCGTCGGGTCGTCGACGGACACGACGGGCCTGCCGTCGGGGCCTTGTTCCAGCTTGATACGGTCGGCGAAGAAGCCGAGGCCGTGTTCCGCCCCGTGCGTCTTGACCATGTAGAGCCAGGTATTCACGTCGAACTTGAAGGGGCCGGCCTTGGTCACGCTGTCGGGGTTGAGACCGCAGATGTTGCCGTCGGTCGCGACCAGCTGGTCGATATAGGCCTTGCGGTCCACGCCGGTTGTTTTTGCGGCGAAGACGAGCGTTTCGGCGACTTCGAGGGTCAGGCCCGGGTGTTCCCTGCGCACCTCGAGCGCTTCCTGCTTGATATCCGCGAGCAGCGCCCGTTCTTCCACGGAGAGCGGCGCGCGCGAAGTCCCCTTGCCCATGATGGAGCGGAACTCGGCGACCACCTGCATGTCCATTTTCTTGTCGTTGAGGTGGAAAAAAATGTTGTGCAGCTTGTCCCAGCCGCCGACGGAAGTGTTGAAGGACGCGGTGATTTTCTTTTCGACCGGCGATCCCTCGTTATCGAGGATCTTCTGCGCTTCTTCCGGGGTCATCGTGCCGCCGAATTTCGACTTCGGCTTGGTGCCACCATCGAGCGGAGGGGCCATTTCTTAACACTCCTCTAACCTTCATTAAGAATTTATTACTTTCTTATTATGAAAAATGATACCGGAGATTGATTAATGAACCGTTAACGGAGAATTAATATTGTTTATATTCAACGAATTACTGGCATTCCCAGAAAGGGTAACAAGATAAACTGGGAGGAGGAGAATCATTTCAGTAGAATTCCTCAAGGCTTTCTCTGTCAGAAACCCAGGGGGAAATGTTTTGTCCGCTTATACACGCAAACAGGAATTCGTGAACGGGATGATCCACGGCTTCGGGATGGTCTTCGGCGTCAGCTGCCTGCCGGTCCTGACCGCCATTGCCGCGGCGCATGACAATGTCAGGGGCGTCATCGGCGCGGGCGTCTACGGCTTTTGTTTCCTGCTGCTCTTCACCTGTTCCACCCTGTATCATCTCGTCCACGAGGCCGGGTCGAAGAGGATCCTCGAGATCCTCGACCACATCAGCATCTATTTCCTCATCGCCGGCACCTATACGCCCTTTATTCTGGTCTACATGCCCAACCCCTTCGGCATGACGCTGCTGGTGACGCTCTGGATCCTCGCCGTCTGCGGCATCTTTTTCAAATCGCTGTTCACGGGGAAGTTCGACATTATCTCCGTCATCATCTACCTGCTGATGGGCTGGGCCGTCGTGGCGGGCGGGCGCACCTTTTTCGACGCGATGCCGGGCGACGTTATCATGATGGTCGTGGCGGGCGGCGTGCTTTATACGGCCGGCGTGGGGTTCTACTTGTGGGACAAACATATGTACACCCACGCGCTCTGGCACGGCATCGTGCTGGCCGCGGCCATCTGCCATTATGTGGCGGTATTGCTGGCGATGTAGGCTGAAATAATAAAGGATCAAGACATGTTGCAGAACATCCTTAAATTCTTTTCCGGGAACCCGGAACGCCGGGATTTTAACCGAAAGGTGACAGCCATACATGCCGCCATCGGCCAGGGCGATATACTGATGGTTACCCAGCTTATGCAGGAGATAAAATCCTCGCCCTACATGAACACGGGCATTGCCGACGCCCTTTCACAGCGCGCCATCAGCGCAAAGAAGCCCCATATTTTCGCCGTGCTGGCGAAGATGCGGGAGGAGGTGAAGATATAGGCGCAGGAAGTCCAGGGGCTTACGTTGCCGTGGCGGGCATAAATAAAAAAGCCGGGCTTTTAAGGGCCCGGCTTTTTCTTTGTAGCTTAACGGAAAATTACATCATTCCGTCCATGCCGCCGCCGTGGCCGTGGCCAGCGTGGTTTTCTTCCTTCTTGGGAAGTTCGGCGATGGTGGCTTCCGTCGTGATGAGGAGACCGGCGACCGATGCCGAGTCCTGCAGCGCGTGACGGACGACCTTGACGGGGTCGATGATGCCGGCCTTGACGAGGTCGCAGTAGATGTCTTTCTGCGCGTCATAGCCGAAGTTGGGGTCTTTCTGCTCCGAGAGCTTGCCGACCACGATGGAACCCTCGACGCCAGCGTTATAAGCGATCTGGCGGATGGGAGCCTCGATGGCGCGGCCGATGATCTCGATGCCGACTTCCTGGTCGCGGTTCGCGGGCTTCAGAGCTTTCAGAGCGCGTTTTGCGTAGAGGAGAGCAACGCCGCCGCCGGCGACAATGCCTTCTTCCACCGCCGCACGGGTCGCGTGCATGGCGTCTTCAACGCGGTCTTTCTTCTCTTTCACTTCGACTTCGGTCGCGCCGCCGACGCGGATGACCGCAACGCCGCCGGCCATCTTGGCCAGGCGTTCCTGCAGTTTTTCCTTGTCGTAGTCGGAGGTGCTTTCCTCGATCTGCGCGCGGAGCTGGGCGATGCGGGCGTCGATGTCTTTCTTCGCGCCGGCGCCGCCGATTAGGGTCGTGTCATCTTTCGTGATGCGGACCTTCTTGGCGCGGCCCAGCTGGTTCAGCGTGACCGATTCCAGCTTGATGCCCAGTTCTTCGGAGATGACTTCGCCCGAGGTGAGCGTCGCCATGTCTTCCAGCATCGCCTTGCGGCGGTCGCCGAAGCCGGGAGCTTTTACGGCAGCGACCTTGAGGCCGCCGCGCAGCTTGTTGACCACGAGGGTCGCCAGCGCTTCGCCTTCCACGTCTTCCGCCACGATCAGCAGGGGCTTGCCGCTTTGAACGACGGCTTCCAGGATCGGCAGCATGGTTTGCAGGTTGGACAGTTTTTTCTCGAAGTAGAGTATATAGGGGCTTTCCAGTTCGCAGACCATCTTGTCGGCGTTGGTGATGAAGTAGGGGGAGAGATAGCCGCGGTCGAACTGCATGCCTTCGACGACGTCGAGTTCGGTGTTGAGGGATTTCGCTTCCTCGACCGTGATGACGCCTTCGTTGCCGACCTTGTGCATCGCTTCGGCCAGCATCTTGCCGACTTCGGTGTCGCCGTTGGCGGAAATGGTGCCAACCTGTGCGATTTCTGCGTTGCTGGAGACTTTCTTCGCGCGCTTCTTGATGTCCGCGACGACAGCTTCGACAGCCATGTCGATGCCGCGCTTGAGGTCCATCGGGTTCATGCCGGCGGCGACCGACTTCACGCCTTCGCGGAAGATGGCCTGCGCCAGAACGGTTGCGGTGGTGGTGCCGTCGCCAGCCATGTCATTGGTCTTGGAAGCGACTTCGCGCACCATCTGCGCGCCCATGTTCTCGAAATTGTCTTCGAGTTCGATTTCCTTCGCGACCGTCACACCGTCCTTGGTGATGCGGGGAGCGCCGAAGGATTTCGCGATGACGACGTTGCGGCCCTTGGGACCCAGCGTCACTTTAACAGCGTTCGCCAGCGTATCGACGCCCTTGAGCATCTTCGTGCGGGCATCCGCGCTGAATTTTACTTCTTTAGCAGCCATGTGTTTGACTCCTTCAAATATTGTTAAGCGGCTTTAGACTTTTTTGCCGATTTGTGCTCGATGATGCCCATGATGTCGCTTTCTTTCACGACCAGGAGCTCTTCGCCATCGAGGGTGACTTCAGTGCCCGACCATTTGCTGAAGAGGACGATATCGCCATCTTTCACGGCCAGGGGTTGCAGCTTGCCGTGTTCGTCACGGACGCCGGTGCCCGTCGCCACAACTTCGCCCTGCGCGGGCTTTTCTTTTGCGGTGTCGGGGATGATGATGCCGCCGGAAGTCTTGCTGTCGCTTTCAAGGCGACGCAGCAGGACGCGGTCATGCAGAGGACGGAATTTTGTCATGATGATTTCCTTCTCATAAAGCAAGGTTGATGGGCCCGGTTTCAAAGGGAGCCCAACCGTTAGCACTCCCCTCGGGCAAGTGCCAGATATGTAGCCCCTATGGGGCTTTTTTTCAACCTGAATCTCCGGAAAATTCCCAATGAAACCAATAATATTGGCGATTTTCTGGCACTCTGGCGGTTTGAGTGCTAACTCATTGAAATCACAGATTTTTGGCACAAGTACGGTAATTTATGGTTAAATAGAATTATAGGATTGTTACTTCCTGTTAGACAGGCCGCCTTTTTGGCAAGGAGGTTTTAGGGATATGGCAAATCTGATTTTGCAGCTGCGCGATTACCGGCTGACAACGGCTGAAATTCTTTATCATCTGCCCGACCATCCGAAGCTTTTGCAGACGTTTTTATGGCAGGAATACGACCTCGCCCCCCATTTCCCCGAGCTGCGGCGCTTCCTGGATTTCTGGGTGAAAGAGATCGAGGGCAAACTTCATTCCGTGCGCGTGGCGAATAAAAAGCTGATCACGCCCGAAGAAATGCGCTATTGCCGCACCGAATACCTGATCAACTAGCGCCGGCAGCCTGATCCTTGGCAAAAACCTCTTTTTCACGGCGGTTATAGGCAATCACTGCGCCCGCCGCCCAGACAATCGATATTATCCGCGCAACCACCCATATCGGGTTCATGACGGCATCGTCGAGAAGCGCGTGGAGGCTGCCGCCCTGCACAAGGCCGGCGCCAACCATGAGCGCCGCCACGACGGCAGCGCCTTTGCGCGAGGCATACAGCAGGCCAATCGGGCCAAACAGCATCGCCAGAATAACGGAAAGGACCATGCTCTTGCTGCGGGCGACAGGCGGCAGGCTGATACAGGCGGTGTTTCCGCCGCCGCCGCCCGAATATGTCGGCGCGTAAACAGCATCGCCGCCGCCGCCGCCAAGGTTGTGGAAGTTGCCCTGGGGGGTGGGGTTCTGCAGCGCATGCTGGGTCAGCTGCGGGCTTGGATCCTGGATATTGAGATCCTGGATACTGAAACGCTCAACCATTGTGACACCCCAAAAATGACCCTGCAGAAAGCTCTTCAGGCCTCCTGATCAAAGTATAACATTGTTTGCCGGTTGCAATGACTAACGTCTGAGCCGTTAAAACAGCATGCCCATGAGGGACATTTTGGCGACGGCCTTCATCGAATTCTCGACGCCTTCGCCCTTGTTCTTTTTGTCGTCGGCCAGCGACAGGATCGTGCCTGCGGTCACGCCTAGCGCCGCGGTATGCGCGGTGCTGCTGATCGCGTCGTTAAAGGCGTCTGTCAGGAAATCCACTTGGGAAAAGAACATATTGAGACTCCATAGATATTTTGAGTATCCCGCCATGTCCGGGACCTGTCAATCCGCAACCAAAGACGCCGCCCGGTTTTTAATTTGACATAATAAAACAAAAGGGCTAATCTCTCTCCCGGTCGAAGGAGAAGGGTAAAATGCACCCGGATTTTCACAGGAAGTCGCCGCTGAAACGCGTCATGCTTAAAGCCACGGGGGTCGCATGAGGCTGCCGTTCCTGCAAAGAGCGCCGAAGAAATCCTTCCCGGAGATGACGGAGGAGGAGCTGGAGCAGGGCATCGCGCGCCGGGAGAGAACGCTGGAGAAGGAAAAACCCGCGCACACGGCGCTGGCGCATGCCACCATCCTGGCTGCGGGCGGCGGGATTTTCGCAGGTGTCTTCCTGTTTGCCGTCGTGGCGCCGGGGGCCTTGCTGGCCATTGCCGCCGCCGCCGGCGGCAGCGTTTTCTTCGGGGGCGGTTATACCTGCAAGGCGGTCATGACCCATGCGGTGCGGCAGCGGAACCAGATGGTCGACGTCTTTAACGCCAAACTGACGGCGCGCCTCGCCGCGGAGCAGGAAGAGGAACGACTGCGCCGCATGACCATCGAGGAAAAGTTTAATGCCGCCGTGGATGCGGGACTGCCGCTGGAGAAAGACATCACTGTCAGGAAAGCCCTCAAGCTGAAATTCCCGGAACCGCGCGAGCGCCACGGCTTCGCCCGCATCGCCGGCATCTTCGATCCCTCTCCTTAAGGCGCCGGCGGCTTCAGTTTCAGCCGCACAGGCTTTTTGACCGAAATATCGTGATCCAGCGCGGTATTGAAGTCCTGCGTCAGCGCGCGCTTCCTGCGCGGCTTGGGCCATAGCTGCTGGCCATTGGCGTCCACGACGATATTGTCGCGGGTCACGACCTCGAGATTGTTGTTGCGGGTCAGCGCGAAGAGCCGGTTGTTCTCCAGCTTCACGTCCCAGATGACGCGCGCCATCTCGCTTTTCGCCATGCGCGGGGCGATCAGTTTCTTGGCTTCGTCCCGCGTCACCAGCTTTTTGGCGACGATATAGAATTTCGAACAGTTGCGCTGGTCGTTCGCGGCGTCATCCGGGTTCGCTATGGGGCTGTCGTAAAAATAAAAAATGTCGCAGCGCGGCGGGATGTCGAGCTTCAATACGTCGCGGCTTTCCACTTCGGCGGTGGTGGCCTCGCCTGCCGGTATCTTTTTGCTGGGCCGGATGAATTCGACGTAGGTCTTCATGGCGTGAAAGGTAGCCAAGAGCCGCCGTTTTGTAAACGGGGCCTATTTCCGGCGCGGATAGGAGGGGTCGGCGAGGAACTTCTTCAGGGTGGTTTCATAGGCCACCTTGCGCTCTCCCGGCGTCGTGAAGGCGTCGGTGTTCAGCGGCGAATTGATATTCTTTGCTGCGATTTCCGGCGGCCTGACAAGGAAGTTGTAATCCGTCACGATGCTGGCCTGCTTTTCGATGTTGAAATCGGTCAGGTCCCGGCCGGGCGTCAGGCTGTACTGATAGGTGGAGATCTGTTCCGCGCCGGGAATCTTGATCTTCTGGCGCGCGACGAGGTCCGAAAACTTTTCGGAAACGCGGTTCTGGTTCTGCCAGACATGCGCCATTTCATGCGTGAAGCTGTAGCGCGGCATGAAGGGCACTTCCTTTGCGGAATAATCGGGCGTGTCGCTGTCCGTAATGATAAGGCTGCCATAGGTGATCATTTCGGCGCGGGCAATGCGGCGAACGGCGTTACCGAATGCCGAGTGATGGACGCGCACCTTGTCGTAATTGACGGAGTTGCGGAAGGTTTCCGACAGCATCGTTCTTTCGCCCGGCGTCAGGCTGCGGCCGGGCATATTGGGTATCAGGAGGTGATTGGCGCCGAACAAAAGCGCCGTCGCCAGTACCACCGGGCGGATGATCTTCACATACCAAGGTACATTCTTCCTCTTGAAGAACGGGCGCAGGATATCGAGCGGTTTTTTAAACATCATGCCTTTAAAGAATCGCTAAAAAATTGACAGTGCGGGGACTATACGGTACCCCGGCACCTAAGTCAATAGTTATGTTAAATATTCAGGGGGTATTCTTCGGCAGCTTCAGCGTCAGTTCTTCGACCGTACCGGCCCTGGCGTCCACCACTGCAATCCGGTTGTGGTTGGTGTCCGCCACGAACATCTTGCCGTTGAGGTGCAAGATGTCGCCGGGTTCCAACAGCGCTCCTTCGGGCAGCTTGATGGTCGACAATTCGTTCGTCTGCAGGTCGTAAAGGCGCAGGGCGTTGTTATAGGTGTCCGCCAGGACCACGCGCCCGGTCTGCACGTCGAGCCCCTGCGCGTGCTGCAGCAGCGCGCGCGGGTATTTGCCGTCGACGATGCCGAAATCGAACAGCCCCGTGCCAATCAGCGTTTTGATGTTTCCGTCCTTGGTCAGGACGCGCAGGGATGAGCTTTCGGCGTCGACGAAATAGACATCGTCATGGAAAACCGAAATCCCGCTCGGCTGCGCCAGCGTCGAATCGGCGGCCTTGCCGTCTTCGATGCTCTCCGCGCCCGTGCCGGCGAGGACCGAGAGCGTATTCTTTTCGGTATCGAGCGTCCACAGCTGGTGCAGCCCGGCCATGGCGATGACAAGCGTTTTCTTGTCGGGCAGCATCTTGGCATCCCAGGGGGAGGCGATAGCGGTTTTGAGTCCGTCGGCGTCCGTCACGTCGCGGTCCGTGCCGCGCTCGCCCGTGCCCGCCAGGCGCGACACGGTGCCGGTTTTAAAATCGGCTTTGCGGATCATGTGGTTGCCGGTATCCGCAACATAGATCGCGTCCTTCGCGACCGCAAAGCCGCGCGGATGGTTGAAGCTCGCCTTCGCGAAATCCCCGTCCTCCGCCCCTTCGTGGCCGCCGCCGATGGTGATTTTTATATTGCCCTTGATGTCAAACCCCAATAGCCGGTTGTGGCCCGCATCCGCCACGAAAACCAACTCGCCCCAGGGCGTGTCCGGCGCAAAGCCGAGCCGCGACGGGAAGGAAAGCGTGGATTTTTCATCCGCCTTCATCTTCAGGCCCGCCAGCGAAGTGGCGGCTTTGGAAGTCTTTGCAAGAACGTCCTTTATGTCGGACTGGATTTCATCTTTGTGTCCTTCGCCCGCATAGCGGTTGACTTCCGCGCCGTCCGGTCCCAGCAGTATCAGCGTCGGCCAGGCTTCCACGCGAAAACCGTCCCAGACATGGAAGGCGGAATCATTGATGACCGGATGTGTAATGCCAAAGCGCTTCGCCGCCGCCAGGATGCGGTTGCCGTCCTTCTCGCCCGCGAATTTCGCCGAATGCACGCCAATCACAAGAAGACTGTCGCCGAACTCCGTCTCAAGGCTTTTCAGGTCGGGCACCACCTGCATGCAGTTGATGCAGCCATAGGTCCAGAAATCCAGCAGCACGGCGCGGCCCTTCGCATCCTCTGCCGTCACGGGCCGCGCCGTGTTCAGCCACATCTGTTTGTCGTTGAACAGCGTCGCATAATTATCCGCCGCGCGCGCCGGAGTGGCTAACAGCAGGACAAAAGCCAGCAGGATGAGAATGCGGTGCATCATACCCTCTTATTCGGATGAGAGGGGTAAAAGGTAACATGGCATTTGGTATTGATAAACAGCGCTTTAACGCCGGCGGCGCAGATGGTTCTCGACAGCGGTGCGGGTAATGGGGCGGCCGCTGTATTTCAGGCCGGGCGGCGGGTTTTTCAGGTAGTCCTGGACCAGCCCTTCATGCGCCATGTCCTTCGCCGTGGCGTTGTCCACAAGGTTGCCCTTGACCGCCTCGGTCAGGAAAGCGCCCAGCGTGGTCGCGGCAAAGGCGTCGTCGCCATAGCGGCGCTGGCCTAAAGCATAGGTATAGGCGTCCTGCGCATTTGCGCCCAGCCTGATCATGCCGCGTACTGTATCGATATTATCGCCTTCGCCGTAGATAGCGCACATGACGGGCGTGCGCTCGCCTTTTTCCAGCGAATAGGGGCGCGCCCATTCGCGGCGGTGGTTGATGTCCGCGCCCGCGCCCGCCAGTTTTTCGACCAGCGGCAGGTCGCAGGCATGGGCGGCGTTATGCATGAAGCGCGACAGGTCCGCGCCGCTGTTTCCCTGTTTGATCCAGCCGTCGATCATCACGAAATCCGCGCGGTCTTCCGGCGCGCTGTTTTTGTAATGGCCGATTGTGTAGTTGATGGCGATATCAAGGGCGGCTTCCCCGACGGGCGCGCCCGCGGCGGTCAGCAGGCGCGCGATGTCCGTCTGGCGATTCCGGCCGGCCGCCATCAGCGGCGTTTCCTCCGGGTTGTCGCGGCAGGATTGCGCGGGGTCATAGCCTTCCTTCAGCAGGCGCCTGACGGTCGCAATATCGCTCCGCGCGGCAGCGCGGTAAAGCGGCGTTGTGCCTTCCTTGTCATAGCGGCCTTTCAGCAACGGCTTTTGCTTCTTCTTTTTCGGCGCGGGAGCGGCTTTGGGCGGCGTGGCGTTTTTGCCAAAGGTCAGCGTGAGCGGCTTCAGGACGCGGATGTCCCTTTGCAGCGCGACCGGGTTTTTGTCGGGATCAGCAGGATTTGGCACGTGCTCAGTCATGGTGTATCGCCCTTTGTGTGAACAGGGGAATCATATCCGGAAAATCAATTATGTCAATCTGTTGTTAGGTGCCATTTTAACCCCTTGCATTTTCCATAGGCTGGAATATAACTACAGGCCAATGGAATATTCATAAGGAGAAAATCGTGTCTGGCATGTCAAAAGATAGCGCATCCGGTCTTGAATTCATCGCGACCGGCGAAACCGTAAACCCGAAACATATTCTCGTCGTGTTGCACGGCACGGGCGATAATTGCGAAGGCATCAAGCCGGTCGGCGACATGTTCGCAAAAATGCTGCCGGATACGCTGGTGCTGATCCCCAACGGCATGGTGCCGCTCTCCGCGATCATTCCGCCGGAACAGCTCGAAGCCGCGAAGGCGCAGAATCCCGGCATCGATTTCGAAGCCGCGCGCAACTGGGCCGCGCCCTCGAAAATCGTCCCGACGGATGAAGACTCCATGGCTCGCATGGTGGATGAAGTCATGACGCCCCCCGTCACCGCGGTCAATGCTCTTATCGACGGGCAGCTGCAGAAATACGGGCTGAAAGACGACAACCTCGTCGTTTACGGCTTTTCCGCAGGCGGCATGCTCGCGCTGCACAGCGTGATTGCGCGCGGCGAACCCTGCGCCGCGGTGGTCAGCCATTCCGGCCACTTCCTCGGCGCGGACTATGCGCCGTCAAAACCAAAAACACTGATGATCTTCGGCGACCAGGAACTCGCGCATCCGCAGATCAGCACGCTCTTCAACGGCTCCGCCGATTACCTGCACGACGTCATGGGCCTGCCCGTCGAGGTGCATGTCTGCAAGGACCTCGCGCATGGCCTCAACCGCGAGGCTTTCGACACCGCGCTGGGATTTTTCGCGAAGTCGCTGGGCATCGCCGACGAAACGCCCAAAGCCGCGCCGAATGCCACGCCCCCCGCGCCCCAGCCGCCGCAACCTTGATTTATATTTCCAGAAACAAGAAAACGGCGGGTCTTTCGGGGCCCGCCGTTTTCTTTCGCGCTTTACCAAAGAGAACATTTAGAGTACAAAGAATCAGATTTCGTAAACTTCAGGTGAAACTTGGTCCAGCGTGTCAGCACAGTTGCCTTTCAGGGCGTGGATGTCCTCGATATCGATGTCGAGGTGCAGATTTCGCCGGGGCTGCCGCAGTTCAATATCGTGGGGCTGCCGGATAAAGCTGTCGGCGAGAGCCGCGAACGTGTGCGCGCCGCGATTCATGCCATTGGTCTTGCGATTCCGGCGAAACGGGTGACGGTCAACCTTGCGCCCGCCGATGTGGTGAAGGAGGGCAGCCATTTTGACCTGCCCATCGTGCTGGGCGTGCTCGCGGCCATGGGCGTTTTTCCGGGTGAGGATTTGTCGCAATATACGGTGCTCGGCGAATTGTCGCTGGATGGCGGCATCCGCGCGGTGGCGGGCGTGCTTCCCGCCGCGATATCGGCCTCGGCGAACAACCGCGGCATCATCTGCCCCGAAAGTTGCGGCAGCGAAGCGGTCTGGGCGGGCGACCTTGAAGTTCTCGCGCCGCCCAACCTTGTCGCGCTGCTCAATCATGTAAAGGGCACGCAAGTTTTGTCGCGCCCGCAACCCGTATTGTCGAACGACAATAGCGCGCGGCTGGACCTTGCCGACGTGAAGGGGCAGGAAAGCGCCAAGCGCGCACTCGAAATCGCGGCGGCCGGCGGGCATAATTTACTGATGATGGGGCCGCCCGGCTCCGGCAAGTCGATGCTGGCCGCACGCATGCCGGGTATCCTGCCGCCGCTGACGCCGTCGGAAGCGCTCGAAGTGTCGATGATTCACTCGATTGCTGGCATGCTCGAGGGCGGCCGCCTTATCCAGCAGCGCCCGTTCCGCGATCCGCATCATACGGCCTCCACGCCTTCCATCATCGGCGGCGGCATCCGCGCCAAGCCCGGCGAGATTTCGCTGGCGCATCACGGCGTGTTGTTTCTCGACGAGCTGCCGGAATTCCAGCGGCAGACACTGGAAGCCCTGCGCCAGCCTCTCGAGACGCGCCGCGCGCTGGTGAGCCGCGCGAATTATCACGTCACCTTTCCGGCGAAGTTCCAGCTCATCGCCGCGATGAACCCCTGCCGCTGCGGCCATGTGGCGGATGCCTCGCTCGCCTGCGGCAAGGCGCCGCGCTGCGCGATGGATTACCAGTCCAAGATTTCCGGTCCCGTTTTCGACCGCATCGACCTGCATATCGAGGTGCCGGCGGTGAAGGCTTCCGACCTCGCCCTGCCGCCGCCGCGCGAAAATTCAGCGCAGGTCAGTTTGCGCGTGGATGACGCACGCCGTATCCAGGAAGAACGCTTCCGTTCCATCTCCGCGCCCGCCCCGCTGATGACGAACGCCGATGCCGACGGCGATGTGCTCTCTAAAATCGCGCCGCTCGATGCGCGTGCGCAGACGCTGCTCACCACAGCCGCCGAAAAGATGCAGCTTTCCGCGCGCGGCTACCACCGCATATTGCGCGTCGCCCGCACCATCGCCGACCTCGCGCGGGCCGATTCCATCGACGCAAACCATATCGCCGAGGCCCTGAGCTACCGGCGTCTCCGGTCGGGCACGAATTTGGCGGCGTAATATTGATTCTGCCCTGATTTTGTTGAGAATCTCTCTCAACAAGCCCTTGCCCCGATTAACAAAAAGTTAAATATATCTAACGATATCAAAATGTTGATATTTTCATTAACCATAAATTTTTAATACATATTTAGGAATCCATGGTACAATAATAAGAAATGTCACCGGAAACCATTAGAGGGTTTGCTGATGTCAGAACTACAAGCACCGAACTGGAATGAAGCCAAGATCGACCCGCAGGACCTTTCCAACAAGGTTTCCGCGCGGCTGGAAACGATCGCAAAAGAGCATAACGCCAATCCTTCCAAGTTCATGGCTCAACTGAAGGGCGGCGGCGACACCTTTGGTTTCAACGACATGAAAGTCAGCAACCAGGGCCAGACGCAGGAAAAACCTGCTTCAAGTTCCAGCTTCCTGCTGATGGGCAAGGGGCGCAACAAGAAAGACGTGCGCTGGGAGCAGCTCAAGAGCGAAAACAACGCCATGGGCCTGCCCAAGACATATAGAGAAAAGCTTACCGACAGCCGCATCCTGGCCGGCGGACGCGCCAAGAAAAACCACGACCCGTTCTCGGGCGGCGGCGACCGCGCGCTGCTCGAACAGGCAAGGATTGCAAGGCAGTCGCTGGGCACCGAAGGCGGCTATGTCAGCCCGCAGGGGATCAAGGCGAATGCGCATCTTGCCGCGCAGCTGGGCGGCGCGGAACTTTTCAGCACCATGCTGGACGCGCGCCGCGAAGATCAGGCGCCCGCTGAATACCGCGCGCTCAACGGCGCGGCCGACGGCAACGACAAGCTGAAGGACGCCGCCAAGCAGGTCAGCGACGACGTGAAAGTCGAATTCGTCAAGAAACAGGATGACCCCAAGCCGCTGGCGAACATGCTGCTGAGCGAGGAAGCGGCGGAAAAAGCCAAGCAGCCTATCGACGCGCCCAAGCCCAAGCATCTGGAGCCGCCGAAGCCGCCGGCGCCGAGCATGAGTTCTTCAAACGGACTGATGGGCGAAGGTTGATACTTAAGGTTTCTTCAGCCATAGGAAAGGCGGGCTGCTTTTTACGAAGCGGCCCGTCAGGTATTTGGGGGCAGGCTCTTGCATCCTGAATTTTGAAGATCAGTCGTCCGAATCCTGGTCGTCCGGGTCCTTCTCGCCCGCCGACAGGGCCGCCATCTTGCGGCTGTAGTGGCGCATGCCGAAGGGCAGTGAAATAAGGTAGACCGCCGCCAGCAGCGTCAGCGTCGGCCAGGTTTCGTTCAACAGGCTTGCGATCAGGATGCAGAAGACCACCAGCATGACGATGCGCATTTTATAGGGAATCTTGATCTGCTTGGTCGAAAACGTCGGGATGTGGCTGACCATCATGCCCGCCACGATCAGCATCCACAGCCCGATGAGATCCGGCTTCGCGAGAAGGGAGGCCGCCGTGGCGTCGATGCCCGTCGCGGGATGGTCGATCTGGAAGCTCAGGATCAGCGGCAGGATGGCAAGGCCCGCGCCCAGCGGCGAGGGCACGCCCGTGAAATATTTCGACAAGGGATCATGGGGATCCTTTTCGTCGCCCGCGATGTTGAAGCGCGCGAGGCGCAGTGCGACCGCCATCGCGAACAACAGCGCGAAGGTCCAGCCCCAGCGGCCGATGCCCTGCAGCGACCACAGGTACATGACCAGCGCGGGCGCCACGCCGAAACACACGAAATCGGAAAAGCTGTCGAGCTCCGCGCCAAGCTTGCTCTGCGCCTTCAAAAGCCTTGCGGCGGCGCCGTCGAAGGCGTCCATGAAGGCGGCGGCGACGATGCAGAGGGCCGCCAGCTCCCATTTCTGCGCGGCGTCCGGCTTGCCGAGACTGGCGGCGATCGCGAACTTCACCGACGACATGCCGAAGGCCATGGCGGTCAGCGTGATCATGTTCGGAATCAGCTTGTGAAACGGGACTTTCTTCGGTCTCGGCGCCTGCTTTTCCATGATCCCCCCTTTAAAAGATTATCCGCGTATTTCGCCCTGGCGCTGCGCTTCCGACGACCGGCAGTCGGCGATGATCGTTTCCCCGCCGATGACGCGCTGGCCGATGCAGACCAGCGGATTGACGCCTTGCGGCAAAAAGATGTCGACGCGGCTGCCGAAGCGGATCAGCCCGTACTGCTCGCCCGCCTTCACCGTCTGGCCCGCGGCCAGCTTGCAGATGATGCGCCGCGCGACGAGCCCCGCGATCTGCACGAAGACCACGCTGGAATGGTGGTTCGCCAGCTTCATCAGCACCGTCGAGCGCTCGTTCTCGACGCTCGCCTTGTCGAGGTTGGCGGAGAG
>SCTB01000160.1 GCA_004297545.1 Alphaproteobacteria bacterium | reverse complement strand
CCCCTTTCTTGACCCTCAAGAAAGGGGCGGTTTCAAACGCCTTCTGAGGGGTATTTCTATGAAAATTTCTATCGCCAAGGAAACCTTGCCCGCGGAAAAGCGCGTGGCGGCAACGCCGGAAACGGTGAAGAAACTCATCGCGCTGGGCGCGGAGGTCGCGGTCGAGCAGGGCGCGGGAATGAACGCTTCTGTGCCGGACGAGACCTATGCCATGGCGGGCGCGAAAATTCTCTCCGGCGCGGATATTTATAAAGACGCCGATGTGATCCTGCGCGTGCGCCACCCCTCGGCCGCGGAAATCCAGAAAATGAAAAAGGGCGCGGTGCTCATCGGCCTGCTGGCCCCCTATCAGGAAAAAGAAGCGCTGAAGGCCTGCGCAGCCCAGGGCGTGACCGCTTTTTCGATGGAACTCGTGCCGCGCATCACGCGGGCGCAGACGATGGACGTGCTCTCAAGCCAGGCGAATCTCGCCGGTTATCGCGCCGTCCTCGAAGCCGCCAATGAATTCGGCCGCGGCATGCCGATGATGATGACGGCGGCCGGCACCGTTCCGCCCGCGAAAGTCTTTATCATGGGCGCGGGCGTCGCGGGGCTTCAGGCCATCGCCACGGCGCGGCGTCTCGGCGCGCAGGTGTCGGCGACCGACGTGCGCGCGGCCGCGAAAGAACAGGTGCAGTCGCTGGGCGCCACTTTCGTGATGGTCGAGAACGAGGAAACAAAAGCCGCCGAAACCGCCGGCGGCTACGCCAAGGAAATGAGCGAAGACTATAAAAAGCAGCAGGCCGCGCTGATCGCGGAGACGATCAAGAAACAGGATATCGTCATCACCACGGCGCTGATCCCGGGCCGCAAGGCGCCGATGCTGGTCAGCGAAGACATGGTGCGTTCCATGAAACCGGGCTCCGTCATCATCGATCTCGCGGTCGAGCAGGGCGGCAACGTCGCGCTGGCGAAAGCGGGCGAAATCGTGAACGCGGGCGGCGTAAAAATCGTGGGGCACATCAATATGCCCAGCCGCATCGCTGTCGACGCTTCCGCGCTTTACGCGCGCAACCTCCTCAGCTTCCTGACGCCGCTCATCGACAAGGAAACGAAAAACCTCAAGATCAACTGGGAAGACGAAATCGTCAAGGCGACCGCGCTAACCCGCGACGGCCAGATCGTCCACCCGAACTTCCAGGGAGCTTAAGGCCATGGCCAAAGAAAGTCTCGACACGCAGGTCGACCAGTTCAACACGACGCTGCAGGGCCTGCAGCAGCAGGCGCAGGATATCATGCATTCCATCGCCACGCAGGCGCCCGACGCGGGAACGCCCTTTTTCGTCGTGGGCCTGACCGTCTTCGTGCTGGCCTGCTTCGTGGGCTATTACGTCGTCTGGCGCGTGACGCCCGCGCTGCACTCCCCCCTCATGGCGGTCACCAACGCGATCTCATCCGTCATTATCGTGGGCGCGCTCATCGCGGCGGGACCTGCCGACATGGGCCTGTCGAAGATGATGGGCTTTTTCGCGGTCGCGCTCGCCTCCGTCAACATCTTCGGCGGCTTCATCGTCACCAGGCGCATGCTGCAGATGTTCGCCAAGAAAAAGAAATAAGGATCCCCCATGTCACCGGCCCTTTCGCAATTCTGCTACCTCGTCTCCGCGGTCTGCTCCATCCTCGCGCTGCGCGGCCTTTCCGGCCCCCAGAGCGCGAAGACCGGGCTATACTTCGGCGTCGCGGGCATGGCGCTCGCGGTCCTTACCACGCTGGCGCTGCCGGGGGTCGATGCCTACGGGCTGATCATCCTGGGCATCCTGATCGGCGGGGCTGCGGGCACCGTCATCGCGGTGAAGATTGAAATGACCGCGCTGCCGCAGCTGGTGGCGGCCTTCCACAGCCTCGTCGGCCTCGCCGCCGTGCTGATCGCGGGCGCAGCTTTCGGCAACCCCGAGGCCTATCATATCGGCACGCTCGGCCATATTCACCCCGGCAGCCTGATTGAAATGAGCCTCGGCGTCGCCATCGGGGCGGTGACGTTTACGGGCTCCATCATCGCCTGGGGCAAGCTGCAGGGCGTGATTACCGGAAAGCCCGTCGTCTTCAAGTTCCAGCATCCCATCAACGCGGGTCTTGGCGCCGTCATGCTGGGGCTGATCGTGCTGCTGTGCCTCACGCAGTCGGCCTTCCTGTTCTGGCTGATCGTGGCGATCGCGCTGGCCCTGGGCGTACTGATGATCATCCCGATCGGCGGCGCGGATATGCCCGTCATCGTTTCCATGCTGAACAGTTATTCGGGATGGGCGGCGGCCGGCATCGGCTTTACACTGCAGAACCCGCTGCTGATCATCGTCGGCGCCCTCGTCGGCGCTTCGGGCGCGATACTTTCATACATCATGTGCAAGGGCATGAACCGCTCTTTCTTTAACGTCATTCTCGGCGGCTTCGGCGGCGAGGTGGCTGCGGGCGCGGCGGCGAAATCCGACAAGCCCGTGAAAATCGGCTCGGCGGACGATGCGGCCTTTATCCTGAAAAACGCCTCCAGCGTCGTGATCGTGCCGGGCTACGGCATGGCGGTCGCGCAGGCGCAGCATGCCCTGCGCGAAATGGCCGACCAGCTCAAAAAAGCCGGCGTCAAGGTGCGCTACGCCATCCACCCGGTCGCGGGACGCATGCCGGGCCACATGAACGTGCTGCTGGCTGAAGCCAACGTGCCCTATGACGAGGTGCTCGAACTCGAGGACATCAACCGCGATTTTCCGCAGACCGACGTCGCCTTCGTCATCGGCGCGAACGACATCACGAATCCGGCCGCCAAAAAAGACAAGACATCGCCCATCTACGGCATGCCGATTCTCGACGTCGAGGCGGCGGGCACGGTTCTGTTCGTGAAGCGCTCGCTCGGCTCTGGCTATGCCGGCATCGACAATGAGCTGTTCTTTTATGACAACACTATGATGCTGCTGGGCGACGCGAAAGCCATGTGTGAAGGCGTTATCAAGGCCCTCGAACACTAACCTTTTCGATAATACCGCAAGGGCCGGCCTGCGTCTGCAGGCGCATTTCGTTTCAAAAACTTCTCCACAGCCGCAATTTTCCGCTCCTTTTTTGCGTCTGGCATTAAGTTTATTTCCACGTATAATCCTTTAATCTCTTACATCGTTTCAGGAAAGTTTCTGAAGGCATGAAGGATCTGAACCGGTTTTTCGAACCGGAGGGGTGGCGAACGGATTTTTTCACCAGCACGACTGGCCGGGAAATCCGTTACGGCCATGCCATGCCCGAAGGGGACCCGAAAGGCACCGTGGTCATCACCACCGGCTATGCCGACTTCATGGAAGCCTATCACGAGACCATCAACGAATATTTGAACCGCGGTTACGCCGTCTGGATGATGGACTGGGCAGGCCACGGCGGATCGGAAAAGTCGACGGTCAAAGCCAAAAAGAAAGGCCAGACGGTCGAGGACCATATCGAAGATCTGCGCAAGTTCCGCGAGGAAGTCGTGAAGCCGGTGGAGGGCAAGCCGGTATTTTTGAGCACCCATTCCATGGGCGGGCAGGTCGCCCTGCATTTCCTGCGCCAGCACCCGGAAGATTTCAACTTCGCCGTCCTCGCCACGCCGCATGTGGAAACGAAAATCAAAGGCCCCGCGCGCGACCTGCTGAAGCTGGTGTTCGCGGCGGCCATCACCTCGGGCCTCAAGGATGCGCCCATCGAGCGCGGGCGGCAGAATATCACCAAGGCGTTGATTGCCGAACGCGCCTACCTGAAGGAAGAAAACCCGGTGCGCATGACGCTGCACAAGACCTTCATGCTGCTGAATGAAAACCTGAAATGTGAAGACCCGACGGTCGGTTATATCGAAAGCCTGCTGCTCTCCGCCGAAGTCTCCTCGCAGGACTGGTTCCTGAAAGGCATCAGGACGCCCGTCCTGCTGGGCGTCAGCACCGATGACGACGTGGTCGACAACGACGCCATCCGCCGCGCCGGCAAGCTGATCCCGAAGGCCACCGTAAAAGAGATCGAGGGCGGCATCCACGCCCTCTGGATCGACCGCGACAAGCCGCGCGGGGAATGGTGGCAAGCCATCGACGCTTTCATCGCCGCGCAAGCCGCGCCGCCGAAACCGAATCTAAATCCGCCGCAGGTAAAGGGGCCATAATGGGAAGTTTCAGGGAACCCGATGGATTTCAGTGGGGGCATTTCAAGAACCCGGAGGGCGCGGACATCCGCTACGGCCATGCCGCGCCCGAGGGAGAGCCCAGGGCGCGCATGGTGATCCTGGGCGGGTTGCGCGAAAACATCGAGAAATACTTCGAAGTCGCCAACGAAATGGTCGCCAAGGGCTACGAGGTCTGGCTGATGGACTGGCGCGGGCAGGGCGGCTCCGAGCGCTATCTCGCCGACAACCCGCAGAAAGCCCATCACGAAGGCTATGACGAGCAGATCGAGACGCTGCACGCCTTCACGCAGAACATCCTGCCCAAATCCGACAAGCCGCTCATCATGGTGGGGCATTCGATGGGCGCGCATATCGGCATGCGCTACCTGAAGGAGCACGAAGGCGTGTTCGATTCAGCGCTGCTGTCGTCCCCCATGATCGATATCGTGACGGCGGGCCTGCCCAAGCCGCTCGCGCGCCAGATGGCGAAATTCGCCAAGGCCGGCAATTACCTGGAAAAATACATTCCGGGCGGCAGCGACTACAAGGGCCGCGAGGCTTTCGAGGGCAACAACAAGACGTCCGACCCGGTCCGCTTCGAAGCCGCCAACGACATCATCGAGAACAACCCGGCGCTGAAAATCGGCGAGCCGACCTATGGCTGGATCTACCACACCTTTATTTCCATCGACATCCTGAACGACGAGTCCTATCTGAAAGCCATCAAGACCCCCATTCTCATGGAGGTCTCCGACAACGACAAGATCGTCGAGCGCGCGGCGCAGGACCGGGCGCTGAAGTTCCTCCCCAATGCCCAAAAGGTTGACATATCCGGCGCGAAACACGAAATCTGGATGGAGCAGGACAAGTACCGGGATATCTGGGTCGCCAAAGTCGACGAGTTCCTGGCTGAAAGACTCAAATTAGCGGCGCCCGCGCCAAAAAAGCCTAGTCCCCCTGCCGCGCCGAAACCGCCCACGCCCTGATTGCCTTTTGGACGTGCAGGCGCTATATAATTGAACACATGAAAAACTAAGCCCGACAGGGGGAGCTTCGAAAGATATGGCCACAGTGACACAATCAGCCGCCGACAAGAAAAAGGCCTATATCCGCCTCAGCGATCTCGTGCTGGAGGCCATGTACCTCGCCATCGAGCAGAAGGACGTCGCCATCGCCGATATCCTCTCCCGCGCGCTGGAAATGTCCCTCACCCGCAACGCCGGCGGCCGCAACTTCATCGAACGCCGCGACCTGTCGAAAGACGTCGAAAAGGCGATTGAGAAGCTGGGCGTGCTGAAGCGGCAGGCGAAGGGGAAATAGCAGTCTGTCGCCCCGGCGCCATGCATTGCATGCGGTGCATGACAGCCAGGGCCCACGGACTGCTGAATTGACCCAATAATCACTTCATTGAAGTAAGCGCGGATAGGGTCGAGTCCGTGGATTCCTGCCTTCGCCGGAATGACACAATCAGGTTGTCTTCTTCGGCTGGAACGCCACTTTCAAATCATCGCCGTCGAAATAATCAGGCGCCTTTCCCGTCGCGGCATAGGCGTAAAGGGCCGCGCGGAAGATGGTTTCCGCCGCGGTCATCGCCAGCACGGCCGCCATGAAGGCGAGGAATGCCAGCGCCATGAAGACCAGCATCAGGGCGGAGGGCACCACAAAGGCCAGCAGGAAAATCCCGAAGGCCGGCAGGCAAATCATGATAAAGGCAATCCCGAACCCGAAACCGCTGATCAGCTGCTCGCCCCAGGTCTTCTTGAACAGCCGGGCCGATTCCATGAAGGCGTCGATGGGCCCCTTGTTCTCCGCCACCATGACGGGGACGACAAGGAAGCTGCCGATCGAAAACGCGATGCCGCCGATGGCCGAGGCGATGATGACGGCAAGGTTTTTGGAACGGCTTTCGACGACTCTCAGTATGACGCCGACGACGGCGCAGACGAAAGCCCAGCCCGCAATCTGCCCGACGCGGGCGGTCGCTTCCGCGAGCCCGTCGCGGAATCCGGTGACTTCGCCGCGCAAACTGCGCATCGCGGCGGCGACAAGGCCGGTATTGAAAAAGGTGATGATGAAGTAATTGCAGAAATAGAACATGAACAGCTTGGCGTATTCGGCAATATCATGCCCCGTCATCGCTTGGCCCTGCGGCGCCAGCGCGCTGCGGTGATGGCCCAGCTGGCGCCAGAAGGCCTGGTCGAACATCGGAATAAAGGACAGGGTGACCAGCAGCGAGCAGAGGCCCGATATCAGGGGGAACAGCAGCAGCGATTTTTCCTCGGCCAGAACGCCGAAGCAGGTGATCAGGATAGACCTTGTGCGCTCAAATTTCC
>SCTB01000159.1 GCA_004297545.1 Alphaproteobacteria bacterium | reverse complement strand
TGCAGCTTCTTCGCGACATCCGCGCAATGCGCTTCATCTTTCCCGAAAACATAGGCGGCGAGGCCGTAGCGCGTGTCGTTCGCCTGCGTAATCACATCTGCTTCCTCGCGGAATTTGAACAGCGCGGCGACGGGGCCGAAGGTCTCCTGGCTTTTAATCTCCATATCGGCAGTCGCGTTTTTCAAAACCGTCGGCTCGAAAAACAGCGTGCCCGCCTGCGCGAGATGCCCGCCGCAGAGGATTTCCGCGCCTTTGGAAACCGCGTCGTCGACCTGGTGCTGCACCTTGTCGACGGCCTTCTGGTTGATCAGCGGGCCCATCTGCGTGTCGGGGTCGAGTCCGTCGCCGACCTTGATATCCTTCACGGCATCCGTCAGCTTGCTTGCGAATTCGTCGTAGACTTTTTCATGCACGTAGATGCGGTTCGGCGCGACGCACATCTGGCCCGCGTTCATGAACTTGGCAGATAACACGCCTCTCACGGCGACATCGACATCGGCGTCTTCCAAAACGATCAGCGGTGCGTTGCCGCCGAGTTCCAGCGACAGGCGTTTCACCGTTTTCGCGCTCTGGCCAATAAGAAGTTTCCCGACCTCGGTCGAACCGGTGAACGACACTTTCTGCACATCCGTGCTTTCCATCAGCACTTTCGAAATCACCGGCGCCTGCGTACGGTCTCCGGTGACGATATTCAGCACGCCCGGCGGCAATCCCGCGCGCTCCGCCAGCTCGGCCAACGCCAGCGCCGTCAGCGGCGTGTCTTCGGCGGGTTTCAAAATCACGGGACAGCCGGCGGCAAGGGCCGGGGCCACCTTGCGCGTGACCATCGCGGCGGGGAAATTCCAAGGCGTGATCGCGGCGACGACGCCGACCGGCTCGCGCGTGACATGCACGGTGGCATTCTGCGACGGCGCATCGGCGATTTCGCCGCGGACATGTTTTCCTTCTTCCGCGAACCAGTCGATGTAATCCGCGCTCGTCATGATTTCGCCGATGGCTTCGAGAAGCGGCTTGCCCTGCTCGGCGGTCATCAGCTCGCCCAGATCTTCCGCGTTGTCGCGGATCAGCTGCGCCCAGGTTTTCAGGATCGCCGCGCGGTCCTTGCCGTTCATCGCGCTCCAGGCCGGGAAGGCGGCCGTGGCGGAATCAATCGCGGCCTGCGTCTCGGCCGCGCCCATGTTCGGAATATTCGCGATGGTTTTTCCATCCGCCGGATTTGTCACCGCAAATGTCGCGGCGCTCGCGGCGGCCTGCCATTGGCCGGCAATGAAAGCCTTGCCATTTGCCTCAGACGCAAATTTCCACATGACAGTCCCTTTTCAAGCTTATGATAAATTGTTTTAGCGGTCAGGAACGGGGACGTCAACAGGCGGTTTCTGGCTTGTAACTTGTTGATTAAAAGCAGTATTTCAGGCCTCGCTTGCCGCAGGGCATGGAAACAAATTGAGTTTTTTGTATAATACCGCTATGGATTTGGCATATGTGCCCGTAGCTCAGCTGGATAGAGCAGGTGCCTTCTAAGCATCAGGTCGGGGGTTCGAATCCCTCCGGGCACGCCATTCTTGACAATCAAGCCAGATGAACCAGTAGGTCGAACGATTTTTTCAAGGAATACCGCAAGGTTGCGCCTTCCAGTGTGAGGTTCGAAAAAAGGAATCCGATTAACTGGCATTTTTCGTCATTTGTCGAACGGTCGAACAGGGTCGGCTGCACGGAATGTTAGTGCACAGACTCATTTAATCCGCCATAGGATCGTAGCTGCGGTGCAGGCGGCGCTGAGGAAAGTGTCCGGGCCTCTGTAGGTTTTGAGGGAGAGAGCCTCCAGTCTTTCATCCTGCCGAAGGTGCTTTCGACGCCGTTGTCGCGCAAGGTCTTGCGCAGTTCGTCGCTGTCATCGCCACGATCTGCGATGAAGTGGGTGGCCGCCGGGAGGCAGGTCCGCAAGGCAGGGATTCGCCATCCTGATGTATGCTCGAAGTGGCTGGGCGCTCAGAATGTGCCGCCTTCAGATTCCCAGCGGGTGGTGCTGCCGGTTTCGTCAAAATTTCTTTGAAAGCCGCTTTTAATAATATTGACGTTCTCATAGGGAGCGTTTTCAAGGTCAGGCCCGGCCTTCGTTTCCATTGCCTTTAAATCAGCGATATTCTTCTGCTGTTCTTTTTTGAAGATATTATCCCGGGCGAGACAGGATTCTATAACACTCTCTAACCGGTCCGGATCGCTGCGGATCTGCCACTGGGAGATATTTTCTGCGGCACCCTCCGCCATGACAAACCGCGCCAGATTATGGTCTTCCCGGTCGGTAAAAACAATGATCGGAATATCGCGGACGTTTCTTTTCGTCTGCAAAAATTTTCTTTTCGGATAGTGGGTGTTAAGCGACGTAAGATCCAGCAGCATTATATCGATATCGACGTTTTTGAGCAGGATAAAGTCCACGGCGTCTTCAGTATCCGGGCAATACCAGACGTGATAGGACCTCTCCGTTATCATGCCGAGCTGTCCCTGGATTTCATCCGCGTCCGGTGCGCGGCCTCCTGCAAGCACGACATTGACATGCCGTTGCACTCGACTGCCTG
This sequence comes from Alphaproteobacteria bacterium, assembly GCA_004297545.1. GTDB lineage: Bacteria > Pseudomonadota > Alphaproteobacteria > Micavibrionales > UBA2020 > JAPWJZ01. Next base: position 4,972 of record SCTB01000159.1, on the reverse strand, counting down.
TATCATTGTGTTCCATGTTACTTGCCTCCTGCTGAGCGCGGTCGAGCATGCTTTGACCGCATGCAAGCGCCGGCCTCCTATAGCCCGGACTTCAATCCTATCGAGCAAGCTTTCGCCAAGCTCAAGAATATCCTGCGCTCCATAGCCGCAAGGACGGTTCAGGCCGTGCGCAAGGCGCTCAAAAAAGCTCTCCGCGCGTTCTCAAGAGAGGAGTGCGCCGCATATCTCAGAAACTCGGGGTATTCTATTTAAGCGGTGGATGCTCTAACTCCATAAGGCTCCTACAATCTAAGTATATACCCATTCGGAGGCTCTCACAAGGCGAGGCTCCTTCCGGGTCGGAGGGAAAGGCTTTCGAGGCAGTTCCCGCCGCCGTGACGAGCGCTTCCGGCAACGGGACAGAGGGAAGTCCTGAATCGCGCTTGCTGGTCAATGCAGCGCCTTACTCCGCTAAACCCTGTTTTAGGCGATATTCATGATCATTTGTCTCTCATTGTATGTTAAAATGTATTCGGAAATCCGGCGTCTTAAGTGTGCTATACTTAATCATCAGGGAATAAGTCGTTATTCTCGTTTTTTCAGCTATCGTGAGTAAACTGATTCGCAGGGAGGCTTCCGTGTCGCCGGGCCATAAAACCTATGAAAATATTTCCGGCTCCATCATCCCGCTGCAGGATACGGGCAGGCCTATCGCGATCGTGGATGATAACAAGGATGACCTGCGTTTTCTAAAACGCGAAGTCGAATCCATTTTTGGGCCGGTTCCTATCGTTATTTTTGAAAACGGCGCGGGGCTTATCCGGCATCTTCATACGGATGACCCGGTCATCAGCAGGCCATGGCTGATCCTGCTGGATCTGAATATGCCCAGGATAAACGGCTTCAGGACCCTGGAGATTCTGCGCGGCAACCCGCTATCGTCCGACATTCCCGTCGTTGTTGTGTCCGGTACATTGAACGAACAGGATATTTATGATTCTTTCAGCTACGGCGCCAGGGCGTTTTTACCCAAACCGGTTTCAAGAGAAGCCTTCACGGCGCTTTTGCAACAGGGACCAGCGCCCAGGGCTGAACCCGTAAAAAAGGGCCAATGAAAGGGCGAAGAGGCGGCATCGGTTATTTAAAAGATCATATCAAGGGATTTCAGGTGAATAACTTATTTTTAACAATAAAATTTTTTAAGGAGACCGGCCATGGCGACAGTTCACAAAGGGGATATTGCCGCAAGTAATGACAGTTTTTTTAAAAGCAATGCCTATCCTGACAGCATGGCCAGGAAAATAGGGCAATATACCGTTTTCCTGGTTGATGATAGTCCGGATGACAGAAGCCTAGCCGTCGAGACGCTGAAGCGTTCCCCCTACATCTATAACATACACTGTTTTAACAGCAGCGAAGAACTGGCCATTCACTGTTCCTCCGGCGGGGGGTACAGCGGGAACAGGGTGCATTTCCTGCCGACGATCATCCTGCTTGACATCCACATGCCGAAAGTGAGCGGGATGGACCTGTTGCTCGACCTGAAGAAAAATCCGCTGACCAAGGATATCCCGGTGGTGATGCTGACGAACGATGCGTCCCCTGAAACCGCGGAAGCCGCCCACAGGCTGGGCGCGAGCGCCTGCGTCCTCAAGCCCGTCCGTCTGGACCGCATTCACGAAGTGATATGCGCAGGTTCGGCATGGCACGACAATGACAAGGCAACGCATCTCCAGGGCCTGCTTGCGGCCATTGTCGAATCTTCCGACGACGCCATTATCAGCAAATCGCTCGACGGCGTCATCACTTCATGGAACACGAGCGCGGAGCGGATGTTCGGCTATACCTCCGCCGAAGCTGTGGGAAAAAATATCAGCTTTATCATTCCCGCGGACCGACGGGAGGAGGAGACGCATATCGTCGCCCAGTTGCGGGAAGGCAAGCGGGTCATGCATTTTGAAACGATGCGTGTCGGCAAGGATGGGCGGAACGTCGACATCTCTCTCACCATATCCCCCGTTCGCGACGCCGCAGGGCTGGTTATCGGCGGTTCGGCGATAGCGCAGGATATCGCCGGGCGCCGGGCAGTGGAGGCGCAGTTGTCGCGCTATATGCAAGCGCTGGAAAAATCCAACCTCGCCCTGTCGGAATATGCCCACACGGTCTCGCATGATTTAAAGGCGCCGCTGCGGCGCGTCGTGCAGTATTGCGCGCTCCTGCAGGAAGAAGTCGGCGATCGCCTGGGCGCCGACGGAACGGAATATGTCGCCAGACTGGTTGTGCAGACAACGCGGTTGCAGCAGCTTGTCGACGACCTGCTGTCCTATGCCCAGGTGCTGAGCGCCAGGGAGGAGAGACAAGAGCTGGACCTGAATAAAGTCATGCGGGAAATCACGGAGAGCCTGGACTGCCTGATCGCGGAAAACAGGGCCGTTATCAAGATCGGCGATCTTCCCGTCGCACGCGTCTATCCCCTGCGCATCAGGCAATTATTCCAAAACCTGATGGCGAACGCAATCAAGTACCACGGTCAGGAAGATCCGGCGGTGGCGGCGGAATGCGTGGATCAGGATAAATACTGGCTGTTTTCAATTCGTGACAATGGCATGGGAGTGCCGGAAGAATATCGCGCAACCATATTCAAGGCCTTTGAACGGCTGTATTCGGAGGAGGAAATCGGGGGATCGGGGCTGGGACTGGCGATATGCGCAAAAGCCGTTGAGATGCACGGCGGCCGGATCTGGGTTGAATCGGCCCCCGGTGGTACAGGATCCATTTTCTTTTTCACGCTCCAGAAATGACGGGTACAATTACAGAAGTAATTTGAAACTGTTGACCCCCTTTCGTCCAGGTATTCCGGCCTGATCCTAAAAAATCTTAGGAATAATTGCCGATCATCAGCATGGCGTCTTCCATATGGGGTGTTCGTATGGTATTCACCAGGGCACGCCAGTTTTTCAAACTTCACCGAAAATCCGCGCCGCTGTCGATGGACTTGAGTGCATCGAGAAGATTGGCGCCGCCGTCAGATTTTTTGGGTGGTTCCTTGACAGCAACGGGTTCGTTGAGCAGGCTTTCATCGAACATTTTTCCGCCGCGGCGCGTCATTTCCTTTTCCTGCTCGGCGCGAAGCGCGTAGCGGGCATTGCGCCATTGGAGGTCATGCGCCGCCAGCACCTTCGCGTATTCGGCGGCGAGCTCGGCCTGCTTCTTCTGGCCCTTGCCGAGTTCCAGCATATAGGCGCCGGCGAGCTCGGCCTGCTTCTTCTGGCGCTTCGCCAGTTCTTTCTCGTCAATAGCGGATTGCGCGGCCTGGGTCTTCTGGCGCTTTTCAAGCTCGTGCGCGTAAAGCGCGGCTTGCTCTGCCTGGGTCTTTTGGCGCTTGGCGAGTGCGCGCTCCATGATCGCCGCCTGTCTTGCCTGTTCTATCTGGCCGTAGAGATGGGGGCCGTAGATACGCAGTTCCGCGCGCGCGGGCGCGACGCCTGCGATCACCAAAGATAGAATGACGGGTAAAACGTATTTCATTGGTCTTAAAGCCCCCTGCCTCATGATTCATATTTTAATATGTTTCGGCTTCCGCGTCAGCGTGATTAATATTTACATAAATTTCAGGGGCGGAGGTTTCAAGGCGGATCAGGGCGTTGCGGTCTTTTTGCAGCCCAGATTGAGGAAGTCTTTCTCGCCGGTCCTGGTCGAGGCCTGACCCTTGAAATGCTCGATGCCCCAGCCGATTCCCGGCAAATTCAGCTTTTCGCGGATGCCCGGGTTCTTGACCGCCATGTCGAGAAGGACGCGCTTGTAAACGACGGCCCCGCCGTGCGCGCCGCCGATGAATTCGCAGCTGGTTCCGTCTGCAAAGCGGATGTCGTGGTCATCGAACAGCGGCAGGCGGTAGGAGGCCGCCGCTTCCGATATCTTCAGCCGCAGGCCCTCGATATAGCCGTATTTGCCGCGGGCCGCCATGGCGTCCAGCACATCGGGCGCAACCGGGGGCAGCAGCAGGATGGCGGGGAGGTCGTGTTGCTTGACGAAATCCAGCAGCGCCGTAAATTTCTGCCATTGCGTGGCGTTGATGTCGTCTCCCCAGCGGAAAATTTTTTCGCCATGGGCGATGCTGCCGAGGGAGTCTTCGAACTTCGAGTCCGGCGCGGGCTGAGCGCCCGTCAGAAGAGACGCGTAAACATAGGCGCCGCTACGGTCATAGCCGTCGCCATGAAGGATGCCGCCAATGCCGACATTGGGCGATTTCCCGCTCAGGATCGCTTTCGTGTCATTGCCCTGCAGTTCGCCCGTCATGTACCAGGAGGCGACTTTGAGGATATCCGCCATGCCGGGTTTTTCTTTATACTCCATTTCCGGCGCGGCAGGCGCGTCACCCAGGAACCACCAGAAATCAACGGCGAGAATAAGCAGTTCGGGTTTCGATTTTTCGGACAGCGCGGTGCAGAGCCGCTGGAGGTCATCAAGGCTTTCGGCCCCGCTGAAGTTGATGAACGGCACGGAAAAATCATCCGCCTGTATCTGGTCGATGCGCGGGGAGCCGATGGCGACCGCTTTCGGCGTCACGCGCTCGTATAATCTTTGCCTGAACGCAGGAACGCGCAGCGACACGGCGGGTCCATAAACGCCGTTCGTCGCCGTCAGCCTGTCGATGATGTCGTCGGGGCTTGCGTATTCGCCGGCATGGTTCAGGACGGTTGTACAGGCCCAGAATATGGCCAGCCCCGCCAGTACGGGCGCCGCCAGAAAGGAGAGCAGCCATTTCCTGTTCTTCGTCTTTTTCATGTGTTTTTTATACAGACTCGGAGGCCAGCGGTAAAACAACCTGTTGAGGGCACCGCGCAAACAAAAGGAGAACGCGCGGCAGGGCGATTGAGCACTATCCCGTAATGGGCTGGCATGGTTCTCTTATTTATTTTTCCCTCCAATTTGAGACAAATTTTATCCAAGTTTTATCCAACCTTTGCAGTATGTTAAGTCAAAAGAGCTA
>SCTB01000158.1 GCA_004297545.1 Alphaproteobacteria bacterium | reverse complement strand
AGCTGGGACGCAAAGAAGACGACGGCGGCGGTGGTCTTCAGCGGCATCACGCCGGCGCTGCTGGCGCAGCAGAGCGAACAGCTGAAGGATTTTTCAGACGTCAATATGCCCGTGCAGGGCAGCGTCAACATCGACCTCGACGCCGACTTCCGGCCCGCCACGGCGCGGTTCGCGCTGGGCGCAGAATCCGGCACCTTCAATGCATTTCAGCTCTATGACGCGCCCATCGGCATCAAGGATTTTTACGTGAAGGGCCGGTTCGACGCCCGGGGCCAGCAGGGAGAGATTCAAGACCTTAAAATCGACCTCGGCGGCCCCAAGGTGCAGGCTTCCGGCCGGATGACGACGGAAGGCGGCATGCACGTCGCCGCCGTCAAGGCGACGTTGACGGACATGCCGATGGACCGCGTCGCGGCCTACTGGCCGCCGCGCCTGACGCCCGACCCGCGGCTGTGGGTGACAACCCATCTTTCCAAAGGCATCGCCACCAGGGCGACGCTGGAGCTGGAGGCGGGGTATAATCCGTCGTTCACGGACCACAAGGTATCGCTCCGCAGGCTCGGCGGCAAAATCGATTTCAAGGGCGTCCGCGTCAATTACTTCCCGCCGCTGACCGCCGTTCAGGACGCCGCCGGCACGGCGACCTACGACGAGAAGTCGTTTCATATCGAGGCCTCCGCGGGCAAGCTTGACGACATGACGGTGAGGAAGTCCGCCATTCATATCGTCGATCTCGACAAGATCGGGAAGGGCGAGCATTCAAAGATCGACATTGCCGTTTCGCTGAACGGGCCCCTGAAAACGGCGCTGAAAGTCCTGGACGGGCCGCCGCTGAAGTACCCTGAAATGCTGGGCATCAAAACGGCCAGCGTCGGGGGCAAAGCGGACGTGGACGTCAGTTTTAAATTTCCGATCCACAAGGGGCTGACGCTGAATGAAGTCAAGGTCAAGGCGGATGCGAAGCTGAGGGATGTCGAGCTGCCGGATATCGTCGCGGGCATGACGCTTTCGGGCGGCCCGATGGATCTTTCCGTCGACAATGACGCCCTGCGCGTCAACGGCGCCGGGAAGCTGGATGCCGTTCCGCTTCAGTTCGACTGGGTCAAGAATTTCTCGAAACAGGAGGCGGTGGCCAGCAAAGTCGGCGCAAAACTGTCGCTGGATGCCGCGACGCTTCTGAAATTCGGCATGCCGAAGGACATGGCGCCCCAAGGCGCCATGCCGTCGACCATCAGTTATACGGTTTCACAGGATAAGTCGGCGTCGCTGAATCTGAAGGGCGACCTCAAGATGTTCTCGTTCGCGGTGCCGCCCGCCGGGTACCAGAAACCTGCCGGCCCGCCGGGGCAGGCGTCGATGACCATTCATTTGAAGGACGGCAAGGCTTACCGCATCTCTGCGCTGGACGTCAAAAGCGGAACGGCCGCGGCGCAGGGCGATATAGACCTGCTGCCGGGCGGAGGCATCAAGAAAGTGCTGATGCGGTCGCTGGTTATGGGCGATACGAATATTTCCCTGCAGGCGGACAGCCTGGGCAGCGAGGGTTACGACGTGCGGGTGACGGGACGCCAGCTGGATGCATCCTCCGCGTTCGGCGGCAACGGGCAGAAGAACACGGATGCCGAGGCGGCGAGACCCGTGACGCCGCTGCGGCTGAATGCTTCGGTCGACCGGCTGCTGACCGGCAAGGACAGATGGCTGGACGACGCGCGCATCAACCTTTCCCGCACCATGTGGAACAGGCTCGACCGCCTGCAGCTGGAGGCGCTGGCGTCCGGCAAGGCGGTCTCCCTGCAATACCTGCCGCAGGAGGGCGGCCATTCGCTGCGCTTCGAGGCGGATAACGCGGGGCAGGCGCTTTCCGTGCTGGGCATTTCCAGCTCCATCCGCGGCGGCAGGCTAACCGTCGAGGGGCACCCGCGCAAGCTGGGCGGCCCGCGGGACATGGCCGGCACGGCCACCATCGAGAATTTCAAGCTGAATGACGCGCCCGTGGTCGCGAAGCTTCTGAACGCGATGTCGCTGACCGGCATCCTGTCCCTGCTGAGCGGCGAGGGGCTGACATTCAAAAAAGCCCGCGTGGAATTCACCTGGACCGACCGCGGCCAGCCCGGCCAGGCGCAGAACGTGCGCATGCTGAAGCTCAAGGACGGGCAGACGTCAGGCGCGTCGCTGGGGCTGACGTTCGAGGGCGCCATCGACCAGTGGAAAAACGTCTACGACCTCAGGGGGACCATCGTGCCCGTGTCCGACCTGAACAAGATGCTCAGCGCCATTCCCATCATCGGCACGGTGCTGACGGCGGGGGGCGAGGGGATCATCGCCGCCACCTACACGGTCACGGGGCCCAAGGACAAGCCGGAGGTCATGGTGAACCCGCTTTCCGTCCTGGCGCCGGGCATCCTGCGCAAGCTGTTTTTCGAGCAGTAACCCGGACCCCGGCGGACGTCAGTTTACCTGCGCGGCAAGGTTCGCGTGGTAATAGCCATCATAGAAAATGACGTCGGGCGTGCTGGCGGTGACCTGATTCCTGACGGGCCGCCAGGCATGCGCGCGGCGCTGCACCTCCGCAATCTGCTTCGGCGTAAGGCTGGCGGCAACCTTGTCGCGGGCGCTGGAGGCCTGCTTTTCGCCCGAGGTCGAGGCGAGGATCAGCCAGAAATAGGCTTCCTCGTAGCTTCTGGGAACGCCGTGGCCCTCGCCGAAAAGAAGGCCCAGGTTGAATTGCGCCTGCGCATCGCCCTGCTCCGCCGAGAGGCCGTACCAGTTGGCGGCTGCGGCGTAATCCTGCGGCACGCCCTGACCCTGGTCGTAAAGGACGCCCAGCATGCACTGCGCGTCGGGCTGGCCCTGCGCCGCCGCCTTGCGGAACCATTTCACCGCAAAGGCGTAATCCTGCGTGACGCCGCGGCCATCGCGATAGAGCACGCCCAGGTTATATTGCGCGGCGGCGACGCCCTGTTCCGCCGCCTTGCGAAACCACTTTGCCGCTTCGGAGAAATTCTGTCCCACGCCGCGGCCCTGTTCGTAAATATCTCCCAGATTGTATTGGGCTGCATAATGGCCCTGCGCGGCTGCCTGCTTGAACCAAGCGACCGCCTGCGAATAATCGCGGCGCACGCCGCGGCCTTCATAAAAATAGGTGCCAAGGCCGAACTGGGCGACGGCGTTCCCGGCTTCTGCCGACTTGCGGCACCATTTGGAGGCTTCCAGGTAGTTTTGCGGCACGCCGAGCCCCTGGTCGAGAAGGCGGCAGAGGCTCAAGGCCGCCATCTGCTGGCCCTGCGTCGCCGCGCGCCTGTACCATTTCGCCGCGAGCATGTAATCCTGCGGGACGCCGTAAAGCACGTCGCCCTTGTCGTAGAAAACGCCGAGGCTGTACTGCGAATCCGGGTCGCCGGCCTGCGCGCGCTCCTGCAGAGATTCCAGCGCGGAAGGAGGCCCGGCAAACATCTGCGCCTGCGCAGGCGCATCCGCGAGAGAAAGAAAAACGGCGATAAAAAGAACGCGTATCATATTCGCCTCGACTAATCCCCCACAACCACCAGCGCGTGTTTCTTCTTGCCGGCGGACAGCTTGATGGTCTTTTCGGCATTCAGGTCGGAAAGCGTTATCATGCGCTGGTCGCTTTCCACCTTTTCGTCGTTCACGCGCGCGCCGCCGCCCGCGATCAGCCGGCGTGCTTCGCCGCCCGAGGCCGCAAGCCCGGCATCCTTGAACAGGATAAAGGCGGGAACGCCCTCCGCCAGCTTTTCGCGCGACATCGTTATTTTCGGGAGCCCTTCGGCTGCGGCGCCTTCCTCGAAGGTCCTGCGCGCGGTTTCGGCCGCGTCCTGCGCCGCTTTTTCGCCATGGCACATCCGGGTGGCTTCGAAGGCCAGCTTCTTCTTGGCGTCGTTGATGCCCTTTACGCCGTGCGCCATCAATTCTGAGATTTCCTGGATGGGCAACTCGGTGAAGCACTTGAGCATGGTTTCGAGATCGCCGTCGGCTGTGTTGCGCCAGAACTGGTAGTAATCATAGGGACTCAGCATATCCTCGTTCAGCCAGATGGCGCCGGAGGCCGTCTTGCCCATCTTTGCGCCGGAGGCAGTGGTCAGCAGCGGCGTGGTGAAGCCGAAGAGTTCCTTGCGGTCGATGCGCCGGCCCAGCTCCACGCCGTTCACGATGTTGCCCCACTGGTCCGAGCCGCCGAACTGCAGCGCGCAGCCGTATTTACGGCTGAGCTCCAGAAAATCATAGGCCTGCAAAATCATGTAATTGAATTCGAGGAAGGTCAGCGGCTGCTCGCGCTCGAGCCGCAGCTTCACGCTGTCGAAGGTGAGCATGCGGTTGATGGTGAAATGCGCGCCGTAGTCGCGCAGGAAGTCGATGTAGTTCAGCTTGTCCAGCCATTCGGCATTGTTGACCATGACGGCGTCGGTCTTGCCGTCGCCGAATTTGATGAACTTGGAAAAGACGCCCTTGATTCCCGCGATGTTGGCGGCGATATCCTGCTCGGTCAGCACCTTGCGGCTTTCGTCTTTGCCGGAAGGGTCGCCGACCTTGGTCGTGCCGCCGCCCATGAGGATAATCGGCTTGTGGCCCAGTTTCTGGAACCAGCGCATCATCATGATGGACAAAAGGCTGCCCACATGCAGGCTCTTGGCGGTGGCGTCATAACCCGTGTAACAGGTGACAATTCCCTCGGACAGGCGGCGGTCCAGGCCTTCCAGGTCGGTGCACTGGTGCAAAAACCCGCGTTCCTGCATGGTTTTGATGAATTCCGAGCGCATTCTTGCCTGCCTTTCCGTTGCGAGGTATATATTATAGTAGACGGATTAAAAAAGCCAAGGCGTTGAAATATGGACAAATTCCGGGTTATCGGGCTTATGAGCGGCACGTCGCTGGACGGCATTGATGCCGCCATCCTGACCACGGATGGGGAGGAATTCATCCAGCGCGAGGGGTTCCTGACCATCCCCTATGACGACTCCTTACGCCAGCGTATCCGCGCCTGCCTGAATATCCCGCCCGATTGCGTCAATACGGTAACCGATGTGGAGCGCGACCTGACGGTGGCGCATGCCGAGGCGGTGAAGATGCTCCTGCAGCGGGAGGGGCTGAAATCCACCGACATCGACCTTATCGGCTTTCACGGCCAGACCGTCGCCCACGACCCGGCGCGGAAATACACCTGCCAGCTGGGTGACGGCGAATTGCTGGCGCGGCTGACGGGGATACAGGTCGTGAATGATTTTCGCACGGCGGACGTGCAGGCGGGCGGGCAGGGGGCGCCTTTGGTCCCCATCTATCACGCGGCGCTTGCGGCCGAGCATGAAAAGCCCCTCGTGTTCCTGAACATCGGCGGCGTCGCCAATATTACCTATATCGGCGCGAAAGGCGAAATGATCGCCTTTGACACCGGCCCCGGCAATGCCCTGCTGGATGACTGGATACTGAAGAAGACCAAGCGCCGGTTTGACGAGGCGGGACGGTTGTCTTCGCGCGGTACGGTGAACGAGGCTGTGCTGAAGGAACTCATGGCGCATCCTTTCTTCGATGTGAAGCCGCCGAAGTCGCTCGACCGCAATGCCTTCGTCTCCCAGGTATGGAAAGACCTGTCGCCGGCCGATGGCGCGGCGACTCTGGCGGCCTTTACCGTGGGCGGCGTCATCCAGGCGATCCGCTTTCTCCCGGAAAAGCCGAAGGCCTGGATTGTGTCGGGCGGCGGCCGTCTCAATCGCACCTTTATGAAATCGCTGCATAACAAGCTGCATGTGCCTGTCATCCTGATCGAGGAACTGGGGTTGAACGGCGACGCCACCGAGGCGGAGGCATTCGCCTATATGGCGGTGCGCAGCCTGAAGGGCCTGCCCATCAGCTTCCCCTATACCACGGGCGTGCCCCGGCCGATGTCTGGCGGGCGGCTGAACCGCATCCCCGACGCGGCATGACACTCATCGTTGAAGCCACGGGCGACAATATCCGCAAGGCAGCCGCGCGCCTGCTGGAGGGCGGGCTGGTAGCCTTTCCGACTGAAACCGTTTATGGCCTTGGCGCGGATGCAACGAATGACAGGGCGGTGGCCGCTATTTTCGAAGCCAAGGGGCGGCCTTCGTTCAATCCCGTCATCGTGCATGTGAACGACAAGGCCGAGGCCGAAGCGATTGTCGAGTTCAACCCGAAGGCGGCGCTGCTGGCCTCCGTGTTTTGGCCGGGACCGCTGACGATGATTTTGCCGCGCAAGGCGGATGCGAAACTGTCGCTGCTGACGAGCGCGGGCCTGCCGACGCAGGCGGTGCGCGCATCAAACCATCCCGTGGCGCGGGAGCTGATAAAGGCTTTGGGACGGCCGATTGCGGCCCCCAGCGCGAATGCATCAGGAACTTTAAGCCCCACAACGCCGCAGCATGTGGCGGAGAGCCTGGGAGAAAGGGCCGGGATGATACTGGCGGGCGGAAAGTCTGCCGTGGGACTTGAATCGACGGTTGTCGATATGACGGGCCCGGTTCCCGTGCTGCTGCGCCCCGGTGCGGTGACGCTGGAAGATCTGAAAATGCAGCTGGGAGAGGTAAATGTCGAGCTGGAGGCGCTGAACGACGCGCCGAAGTCGCCGGGGCAGCTTCTGAAGCATTATGCGCCGAAAACGCCCCTGCGTCTCCGGGCGGTCGATGTGAAGCCGGGGGAGGCGCTGCTGGCTTTCGGCTCTATCCGTTTCATGGGGGTTGCGGGCAGCGGCGCCGCAAAGGATATGCCGCAGAACATGCGCATGAATTTGAGCGAAACCGGCGACCTGAACGAGGCAGCGGCGAATTTGTTCTCCATGCTGCACCAGCTTGATGCCAGAGGGTTCAGAAGCATCGCTGTCATGAATATTCCGGAGACCGGGTTAGGTCTGGCGATCAACGACAGATTGCGCCGGGCGGCGGGGGCTCAAAAACCCTAATGTCGTCCCGGACAAGTGACCGCGCAGCGGGAACGCTGAGCCGGGATCCAGCATTTACTCGCGCTGCAAGGCGCTCATTAAAGACAAATTGCTGCGCAATTTGGATTCACTCCTGGGTCCCGGGTCAGGCGCTCGCGTTGCTCGCTGGCCCGGGATGACAAGGGATTAATTCTTCTCTTCCATCTGCTCCCGCATCCACTTTCTCGCCGGCTGTTCGAGAAGATGGTAGCTGAGCGCCGAAACCGCAATCAGCCCCAGCGTTTCAACGAAGAAATGCCAGTCAAAAAAAGGCTCACCCGCGAACATGATGCCGCGATACTTGGCGACGAGGAGCAGGTAGATCCACTGCAGCATATACAGCGAATAGGAAATGGCGCCGAGGTAGACGACGGCGCGGTTCGAAAACACGACATTCGCCCAGCTTTTGATATTCGCGAGGGAATAGATAAGAACCGTGAACAGGCCGATCATCAGCACGTCCGGCACATGCATATCGCGCGAGCGTGCCCAGGACGTCCCGGCAATGGCAAGGGCGGAGGCGACGGCAACCGCATCCCACGGCAGTTTTTCAAGGAATTTCTGACGGTACAGATTATGCAGCGCGACGCCGATCATGAAATTTAAAATTCCGCGCGGCAGGCACTTGGCGGGCTCCACCAGGTCGTGGATGGGCTGGTTCAGGTTCATGAGATAAAGCTGCCAGGTGACCAGCGACACAACGACAATGACGATGTTGAGCGCTACATTTTTTGCAATCGCGAAAATTCCGCAGGCGAACAGAGGGAAAAACAGGTAAATCAGCCATTCGACGCTAATGGACCAGGCAGGCACGTTCCACAGCCCGTTGTTCGACCAGCCCCAGGACTGCATCAGCAATACATGCTGCAGGAAATCCGTCACGCCGCCCGTACGTTCCTGCAGGTTCACGAAAGCCAGCAGCGTCAGGATATGCAGCGGGTAAATGCGCGACAGCCGCAGCCAGAGAAAGCGCCCGGCATTCTTCTGCACGTCCTTCGGCGTCGCGAATTCATCGAAATGCACATAGCTGATGATAAAGCCGCTGAGGATAAAAAAGATGTCGAGGCCGAAATAGCCGTCCTTCGCAAATGCGGTAAAAAACGCGCTGCCCGACGTCATGTTGGAGCGGTGATAGAGATAGACCCACAACGCGGCCACGCCGCGGATGGAGGTCAGGGGGGAAAGGGTGGGCAGATTGGCCATGAAGGTTCCTGAAAACAGTCAAAACGATTGTAGAATCAAGGGGGACGGATTGCAGCAGAAGAGTCTTGTATTTTTCATAAGGCGTCTCTATAATTCGATAAATCTTTTGCGCAGGGACAAACGCCATGACGAAAAAGAAAGAACTGGATCAGGAAGTCTCATCGCTGTTCAGCGAGGTGCGCGACCGCTTCGCGCAGGCCGCCGCATATTACCCCGAAACCGGAATCAAGGATCTGTTCAACAAGAGCGTCGAGGCGATCGACGAGGTCACGGCCAGAGCCGGCGCCTTCTCCGACCCCGCCAAGGCGCAAAGCGCGCGCGAGGCCTGCCTGCTTATCGCCTATATGGAAGACGACGCCCAGCGCACTCACGACCGCGACGTCATCAACGAATTCGCGCAGGCGAAGCCCAAGCTGGAAAGAATTGAAAAGCTGGTGGGGCGGTAAGCTCTATGCAAACCATTCTGGCTTTCGTTTTTCTGAGATGGTCAATATCGCCCAGTGAATAAACGCCACTGCGCCTAAGCATGCGGCCCCAATGACTGGATGCAGGGGGCCTACAGCCAAATAACCTCGAAGTCCGACAAGTCCACCTAGAGCGCCGACAGAAATACCTGTTAATGTTAAAGAAATGAAGCGGTATTTTATTTGTCGCCAAATCCATATAGACCAAGGGAAATAAAATAGGAAAGCGGCGGCGAAGGGGAAGATGATTGGGTGCTGTCCGCCAATCAAAAAGGGAATAAAAATTATTTCCTTGTCGTTTGTCCCGCCAAGGAAAACAGATGCAATAAGTGCAACACAAAAAGAAATAACGAACAGTAGAAAAACATTCCTCCAAAAAGAGGCTTGGGATGGTGCTGTCTCCATGGCAACTAGAAAGTTCAAAACTCCAACCGTAGCCAGAGAAAAAAACGCGACAACTGTCACCCCCCATGAAAGAAGG
>SCTB01000157.1 GCA_004297545.1 Alphaproteobacteria bacterium | reverse complement strand
CTCCGAGATCGCGCCGCGCCGCATCAAGACCGTCGACGAAGTCCTCAAAGAGGGCGACAAGGTCAAGGTGAAGTGCATCGGCGTGGACGACCGCGGCAAGATCAAGCTGTCGATGAAGGTCGTCGACCAGAAGACCGGCCAGGAAATCCAGCAGCAGCGGGAAGCTTCCTAAGCCTTTGAACGATTGAAAAGGGCGCCAGCGCAAGTTGGCGCCCTTTTTTCTTGTGCCGCTCCCGGCGCGCCATTATATTTATGCTTACAGCCACTTCAATCAGCATGAGATACCTATGACCTCCCTCGTTATCCCGAAAGTCATCGGCCACCGCGGCGCAAAAGCCTATGCGCCGGAAAATACGCTGGCCTCCATCCATGCTGCGGCCGATATCGGCGTGGAATGGGTCGAAGTGGACGTCAAGCTCACGAAGGACAGCGTCGCCATCATATTCCATGATGAGGAGCTCGAGCGCTGCACCGGTGCGCAGGGCCTCGTGAAGGATTTCACGCTGGAGCAGATCCGCGAACTCGATGCCGGTTCCTGGTACGGCGAGAGCTTCATCGGGGAGAAAATCCCGACGCTGGAGGAATTGCTGAATACGGTTCTGGAGCGCGGCATGGGCGTAAACCTCGAGATCAAGCCCTGCCCGGGCCGCGAGGTGGAAACGGCCGAGGTGATGCTCGACATGGCGACGCGCATCTGGCCCGACGACCGGCCGCCGCCGCTCGTTTCCAGCTTCCAGCATGTCAGCCTCGAGACCGCGCTCGACATGATGCCCGAATGGCCGCGCGGCTTCCTGCTCGAAGAACATATCGGCAACTGGAAGGAAATCGCCGACTACATCAAAGCCGCGACCATCAACATCAACGGCAACAAGATCACGCGCGAGGAGCTCGAGGAATACATGGAATACGGCAAGCCGATACTGGCCTATACCATCAACCAGCCCGACAAAGCGCGGGAGCTCCTGCGCTGGGGCGTGGACAGCTTCTTCGCCGACAACCCGGATGTCATTCTCGAGGCCGTCGAAACAAAGCATTGATTTCAAGAGAAAAGAGGAAGGCCGCGCACCTCGAAAGGCGGCGACCTTCCCTCCTTGTGCGGCGCCGGTAAGAGCACACGCACAAGAAGCTCTATTCTTCATCCTCCGACGGCGGTGCGCCGGCCTCGCCTTTGTCGATGCTGGCATCGCCAGCCTCTTCATCGGCTTCGGGTTTTTGCTGCTTCAGGTCTTTCTTAAGATCCTTCTTGTCTTCAGGCATCGCCGGAGGAACTTTGCGCTTTTCGAAAGACTCCCCTTTTTGCTGTTCGTTAATCATGACTATTCTCCTCGCTGTTTTGATGCAAACCTGTCAGAAACGCGCATCGTTCCCGATCGGCATGCGGGAAGCCAACAACAGAAGAAAGCTATGGTTCCCTTGTAACGATTCTGTAACCGGGAGATTTTTTTTAAGGATAATCGCAGCTGTCGGAGGTCACGCTAATGAATGAGCGTTCGCCTGCGGCAACCGTAAAGCGGTATTCCTTGTTACCCACAACCAGCGAATGCTGGACAGGCAGGAGGCCTTCCTTCACCGTCTGCTTGCCGCCGATTTCGGTGAAGATGATTTTGACGGGTTTGCCCGGATCATACCAGGCTTCCGCCTTGCCCGACGGATTGACCGAAGCCGCCCCTTCGCCGGCCACGGTAACGACGCCGTTGCCGAATGACACGGCTCCCTGCGGCCCGCTGTAGACCGGCGTCTTCATGACGAATCTTTTCAGCTGCGGCTCCCCGCAGTTGCGCGGCGGACGCGCGGCGTCGATCACGAAGGCGAGGCGCTCCGGCTTAATGCCGCCCTGCAACTGCTTCTTCACGAGGTCGGTCAGCATCTTGAAGTCGCCCTGCGGCACGTCCTGCTTGTACTTCGCATCAAGCTGCTGAAGCCGGATCTGCGCCGACTGCACGTCGGAGCGCAGTTGCGTGATTGTCGTGTCAAGCCCTTCGCGCTCCTTCTGGAGCTTCATGGCCGTTTCCTTGTAGGCGAGTTCGCTCGACCTGACGTCTTCGCCGCCGCGCCAGTAACAGGCCGCGCCCAGCGCCAGCAGGAAAAGAACCATGAGGGCGAACCGCCGCCGGCGCTCTGCGACGCGCTTACGGTACCGGCCTCCGGACTCGTACATATGCATGAATGCCATGTCTTCTTAAGGTATCCTCTTCCTATAAACTAAGTCATCCCGGCACGTGGGGCAAGGCCGGCGCGCTGTCATAATATCACGGCGTCGTACTGTCACGGGTGGTCAGCTGTATATTCGGGGCGCTGAATTCGCCGATATTCTTGAAACCGACGCGCATCAGAAGGACGGTGCCGCCATCGCCCGAAACATCGGTCAGCAGGTTACGCACGCCCTCTGCCGTGAATGAAAAGCACTCGTCCGCGTAGTTAAGGCTGAAGGATGCCTTGCGCAGGCCAGGTTCCTCGCCCATGTCGGTCAGCGTATCGCCCGTCACCCACCAGTTGGTTTTGAAGTGGTATTTGCCGCCGAACTCCACCTGCTGACGCGGCTCGGTGAAACCTGTGCCGGCGATATTGTCGATATATATGTAACGCGTGTCCGCGCTGATCGTATCGTTTCCGACAACGGCCTGCAGCTCATGCCGCCGGACGGTGAGGTTGTTATCCACCTGAAAGCGATAATCGCCGTTCAGGTATTTGGACAGGCCGACGTCGATCTGGCCCACGACATCGGATGAATGGTTCTCCAGCCCCGACCCGGTCGGAAATGCCGCGTCGTTCTGGAACCGGTAGCTGTGGCCGATAAAGGCCTTTGCATAGCGGCCGTTGTCGCCGTAGCCGCCGATGCGCACGCCGTAGTTGGCGCGCGCGCCGTCCTCCTGCCGGTCGATGCCGGGGAAGCGGTTGTCGGAAAAGAGGTTGTTGGCATCCAACTCGGTATCGATGCTGT
The DNA here is from genome assembly GCA_004297545.1 of Alphaproteobacteria bacterium. GTDB lineage: Bacteria > Pseudomonadota > Alphaproteobacteria > Micavibrionales > UBA2020 > JAPWJZ01. The sequence goes on along the minus strand of SCTB01000157.1, from coordinate 4,458 downwards.
CTTCGTTCGGGATATCCGTGTCGTTCTCGTCGATCAGTGGACTTACGCTGACGCCGGCGATGGGCTCCACGACTAGCTGCATATCCGACATGCGCCGGACAAGCGGGTAAGAAAATACCGCGCTTGCGACGCCCATGCCGCGCAGTTTCTGCGTATCCGGATCGAGCAGCGGGTTCAGCTTGGCCGCGTCGCTCTGCCGCACATCGTAAAAATCCCCGCGCCCCTGCAGGCTGATGAGGCTCGCGATGCCGCTTGAAAATATATCGCGCCGCTGCCAGCCGAGGTCGAGCGAGGCGCGGTGGACGTCCTGCGCCGACGCCTCCCTCCTCAAGCCCAAAAGATTGCCGCCGAGGGTCCAGCGACCGCCGAGAAAACCTGCCGGCTCGCCCAGAAAGCGGGAATCCAGCATGGGCAGGACATCCGGCTGTTTCGGCCGGGGGCCCAGGCGCACATCCTCGAAGACGATGGCTGACATGCGCGTATAGTTCCTGCCCGAGAACCGCTCGGCATAAATATCGCTGTCGAGCACGTTCTGCTTGGAAATGTCATAGAGGCGCAGGAACTCCTTGTCGGAGACGCGCTGCAGATTGAAGCCGGCGCGCCAGGTACTGCTGAGATCGAACAGCCCGTTGCCGAAGACGCTGCCGCGCGAAACGCTCTGCGTCGTCGTTCCGTCTTCTTCCTTGCGGTCGGATTTCGCGCCGCTGAAGTCGAACTCGATGCGGCCGTTTTTAAACCGCTCGCGCCATTGCAACTGCGCCAGAACGCCTTCCAGCGTGGTTGGCTTGAGCTGCAGCGTCGCATCCATATCCGGGCGGATATTCCAGTAGTAGCCGCCCTGCGCAAAGGTGCCGAGGCGGCTGGAAAATCCGGCCGTGGGGCGCAGAAAGCCGCTCTTACGCTTCACCGAAGGATCGGCGTGGGAGAAAATCGGCGCAAAAGCCAGCGGGACGCCCGCGAATTCGAGGCGCGCGTTCTTGTAGCTGACAGAATGATCGGTCTCGTCGTGCACGACCTTGTCCGCCTTGATCTGCCAGAGAGGCCGCGGGTCAGCCTCGCAGACGTGGCATGCGGTGTACGCCGCGTCGGTCATCGTTGTTTTAGTGCCGTTTTGGCGCCTGCCTTCGGTGGCGGTGAAACGCGACCCGTCCGCCAATAGGGACAGAAGCCCCTGGACGAAGCCGTTCTTCATGTCTTTCGTCAGTTCCACGTATTCCGCGAAATGCACGTCGCCTTCGTCATCCATCAGCGACACATTGCCGATAGCCTGCACCGTATCGGTGTCGAGATGGTAAACCATCTTGTCCGCGCGCAGGATCTTCTGGCCCTGCGTCAGCTCGACGTCGCCTATCGCCGTCACCGTCTGCGCGGCGTCATCATGGCTCAGTTGCTTTGCCTGGAAATTGACCGGATCATTGCTTGGCTTGATGGGTTGTGCCGCCAGGGGGCCCGACAGCAACATTAGCGCCACCACCCAAATCAGGCAGGACGCAAAAAACGGGCGGAACGCACTCTGTCTTCGCTGCGGCAAGAACGGTCTGTTTTGCTGTTAGAATAACCCCAAGTTCAGTCTGTTATTTTCCTGAATATTCAGAGCGTTGTCAATTGGGTTGACGCTCACGACTCCACAAGCCCGGCAATTAGGAAAAATATGTGTGGAAAATGATATTCTATCGGCGCAGGAAAGACGGGATATCGTCGCCGAAGGAACCGGTATTCGACTCCTCGCCGCTTTCGATCGGCTCGACGTGGCGGTGACGGTGGTCCTGTTTCTGGTGGCGGTTGTGGTGACGCTCTTTCTGGCGCACGACCGGCTCGGAGCGCGGCTTTTCGGGCGGCGGCGGCGGCGCCTTGCCGAGACCGAGTTCCAGCACCTCTATTTTCTTGCCGATAAGTTTCTCGATCAGGCGCAGGGCCTTGTCGTCCATCGGCGTGCAGAGCGTGAAGGCCCGGCCGGTCAATCCCGCACGGCCCGTGCGGCCGATGCGGTGAACGTAATCTTCCGGGTGAAACGGCACGTCCCAGTTGAACACATGCGACATCGCCTGCACATCGAGACCGCGCGCGGCCACATCGCTGCAGACCAGTATCTGGCTTTCGCCTGCCTTGAAGGCGGTAAGCGCTTCCGTGCGCTCGCTCTGCTCCATGTCGCCATGCAGCGCCGCGGCCTTGATGCCTTTTGATTTCATGAATTTCCGCACATCTTCGATATCGCGCTTGCGGTTGCAGAACACGAAGGCGTTCTTCACTTCTTCCTGCTCGAACAGCTTGAAGAAAGCGCTCTGCTTCTGGCGGAAATGAGGCACCGGAACCACATATTGCTCGACATTGGCCGAGGTCGAGGACGGCGCGGAAACACTGATGGTCTTGGGGTTGCTGAGAAACTTGTCGGCGAGGCGCTTGATTTCCGGCGGCATCGTCGCCGAGAAAAACAGTGTCTGGCGGATGGGCGGCAGAATGGAAACGATTTTCTCGAGATCCGGGATAAAGCCCATGTCCATCATGCGGTCAGCCTCGTCGATGACGAGGATTTTAATATCCGCCAGCAAAATCTTGCCGCGCCCGAACAGGTCGAGCAAACGCCCCGGCGTCGCGATGAGAACGTCAACGCCGCGGTCGAGATTGGTGATCTGCTCGTCCATCGAGGTGCCGCCGACGATCAGCGCCTTGGTCAGCGGGTGATATTTGCCGTACTTGTCGAAATTATCGGCGGTCTGCATCGCCAGCTCGCGCGTGGGCGACAAGATGAGGGAGCGCGGCATGCGCGCCTTGGCCCTGCCGCCTGCCAGAATGTCGATCATGGGCATGGTAAAGGCGCCCGTCTTGCCCGTGCCTGTCTGGGCAAGTCCCAACACGTCCCGGCACATCTGGATGGCGGGGATGGCTTGTTCCTGAATGGGGGTCGGGTTCTTGTAACCGGATTCTTCGATTGCCCTGAGTACCGGTTCGCTGAGACCTAGGTCTTTAAATTCCATAATTCTGCTTTTGTCGCCGATTTTTCGTATTTTTTGTAGCGTTTTTAGCCCTGAATACATTGCTCATACGCTGGTTTCAATGTAGTTTACAAGCATTATTTCATATTATTTTGCGAGGAGCCAGATATGGCGAAAGTACATCCGCAGATGACCACGTCCGAAACCCAGGTCGCCAACCTGCCTGTCAGGCTGCCGGTGGCGGCGAACAAGGGCCACGGGCATGCCCGGAACCCCGGCACCGAGCTGAATATCGACTGGCTGGAAGGCCTGAATGTCAACCTGTCGGCCGTCGAGCGCCGCACATCGACCCTCTTGGGCCGCCGCACGGTCAAGAAACAGTGGCAGGCCGCCTGGCTCCTGAAGGCTATCGCCTGCATGGACCTGACGACCCTGAGCGGCGACGACACGCCCGGCCGGGTCAAGCGTCTCTGCGCCAAGGCCCGCAAGCCCCTGCGCGATGACCTTGTCGAGGGGCTTGGCATCGAGCGCCTGCACCTGACCACTGGCGCTGTCTGCGTCTATCACGAAATGGTCCCGACCGCGGTCGAAGAACTGGAAGGCACGAATATCCCTGTCGCCGCCGTGGCCGCCGGTTTCCCGCACGGCCTGTCGCCGCTGAAGCAGCGACTGGCTGAAATCCGCGCCTCTGTCGATGCGGGCGCCAAAGAAATCGATATCGTCATCACCCGCGGCCATGTGCTGACGGGCAACTGGCATGCGCTCTATGATGAGGTAAAGGCCTTCCGCGAAGCCTGCGGCGAGGCGCACCTGAAATCCATCCTGGCGACGGGTGAGCTGGCCACCATGCGCAACGTGGCGAAGGCCAGCATGGTCGCGATGATGGCGGGTTCCGACTTCATCAAGACCTCGACCGGCAAGGAATCCGTCAACGCAAACCTGAACGTGACGATGGTCATGATCCGCATGATCCGCGAGTTTGAGGAGCAGACGGGTTATAAAATCGGCTATAAGCCCGCCGGCGGCATCGCGATGGCAAAAGACGTCATGAATTACCAGTTCATCATGAAAGAGGAACTGGGCAACGACTGGCTGCAGCCCGACCTCTTCCGCATCGGCGCCTCGTCGCTGCTGGCCGATATCGAACGCCAGCTGGAGCATTACCTGACCGGCCGCTATTCGGCCAACAACCGCCATCCGGTGGGTTAAGGAGTTTTCTCATGCCTGACTTCAAACGCCCCTGCAACGATTTCCATGACGCAAAGCTGCGGGAAAACCTCCGCCGCTACAAGCGAAACGACCCCGATTTCAAGCGCGCCATCGAGGAATTTTCCAAGGGCGAAGCCCTGCACGCCAAGGACGACCCTGTCGAAGGCAAACCCGTACAGCCGCCCAAAGGCCCGAAATAAAGGAACATGAACATGACATCCGCAAAAGTCGCAGAAATTTTCGAAACCATGGAATACGGCCCCGCGCCGGAGAGTGACAAGACCGCGAAGGAGTGGCTGGAGCAGCATGGACGCAG
>SCTB01000156.1 GCA_004297545.1 Alphaproteobacteria bacterium | reverse complement strand
ACGTCCTGCTTCTCCGCTGCCGGCACGCTGGTCTATAACGAGACCATCTCGCTGACCGACTGCGGCCTGATGTACCGGATTGAAAACTAACCATCTTCTGCCAGGAAAAAGCCCGGGAATCCCCCCGGGCTTTTTTCTTGGCATTTTTCAATAACGCCAATGCATTACCCGCTTTTGCCGTTCAAAGGCGTTAACCTCTTCTTCAGTGCTTGAAGCCTACAATGGAGACTGGTGTTGTGTGCGTGAAGGGTACTTCGATGATTCAGGGATTCTCCCGAAACCGCGGGTTTACGTCTATTGAACTCGCCATCATGATCCTTATATCCGGCCTGCTGATGGCGGCGGGACTGCGCCTGTATGACACTTATCTGAGAGATAAAAACGCCCATGACAGCTACGACAAGCTGCGCGTCCTCGATTCCTCCCTGTCTTATTACATCAACCTCAACGGGCGCTTGCCTTGCCCCTCCAATCCCTCCATTCCCGTGACCGACCCCAACGCGGGGCGGGAGATCGCGGCGTCTTCCTGCGCGACGCTGCGCAATGCGGCGACACCCGTCGGCACCTGCCTTGACGGCGTCTGCAAGGTGGACGGTTATGCGGATACGGAGGCCGATACGGACACGAACGTCGATCCCGTTCTCGTGGGGGGCGTTCCCTTTGTCGCGATGCGCGCCGGCGGCGCGTCCCTGCAGAGCGCCGTGGATGCCTGGAATTACCAGTTCACCTATGCCGTGTCGGGGTACCTGACGAACGCATCGACCTACCGTTCTTCCTGGGGCGCCATCGACGTGCGGACGGAGCCTTCCGCCACGTCTCCGCGGACAGGAACGACGCTGGCGACGCTGGGCGGCACCTCCATGCTCGACCCGGTCGGCAGTTCGCAGTATGTGATTATCGCGCATGGTTCCAACCATTTGGGCGCCTATTCGGCGGAAGGCAAAGTCACCGTTCCGTGCAGCGGCACCCAGGACGCCGACAACTGCGACAACAACCCCGTCGTGCAGACGCAGGCCTCCTTTACCGCGGGCCTGCGGGTGGATTCCACGGCGACGACCAGCGGCACGATGTGCCCCGGCGCGGTCGCCGGAACCAGATGCACCTTCGACGATCTCCTCGTCTATAACTCTTACGCGATGTCGTCGCTGTGGGATTTCGTCGGCACCTCGGGGGACATCCATAACCTGAACCCCGGCTTCGTCGGCCTCGGAACATCCACGCCGACGCAGCAGCTTGACGTCAACGGCGACATCAAGGCGACGCAACTCAATGCAACGCTGCTGTGCGACAAGGCCAGCGGCGCCGAATGCTGGTCCCCGGACCTTCTGGCGGCGCCGGCCAGCACCGGCAACAGCCTTTACTGTCCCGATACGGCCACGCCCGGCATGGCTGACGTCGTGATCGGCATTACGAACGATGCCTCCGTCCCGCCCAAGCCCAAAGCGGTATGCGGCCTTGCGCCCAAGGTGCAGCCCTCGGCCAACCAGACCTGCCCGCCGGGCCAGTTTGTCCTTAGATTCAATCCCACTGGCGGTATTGTCTGCGGCGTGCCCTGAACCGAAGGTGACATAAGCAAGCCGCTGGCGTGGGGGCGGGGCCCCAATTCGTTAACGACTTCTTTAAGACTGGTCTGATAAAATAGAACTGTGGTGTGTCTACTGAAGAGAGACGTCGATGATTCCGGCTTTTCGAAAAAACGCGGGCTTTTCGCTTATTGAGCTCGCCATACTCCTTTCCATCGTGGGCCTGCTCGGCGTCGCGTTCATTCAGCAGTATGAGACATTTCAGCGGGCAAAAATCTCGGGCAACAACGAGTCCCGGAAAAACCTCATTTCCAACGCGATGACGATGTTCCTGACGAACTACGGCCGCCTGCCTTGCCCGGCGGATCCGTCCCTGTCGCCGGATGCGGCGATGGCAGGTTATGAGATTTGCGCGCCAAACCTTCCGTCGGGATGGGCAGGTTACGGGGCGAACCCGGTCATCGCGGAATGCTCCGGGCAGACTTGCCGCATTTCCGGCAGGCGCGACGCGCCCGGCGCAGACACAAACTCGGCGAACGACCCGGTGCTTATCGGGTCCATTCCCTATGCCGCCCTCGGCATTTCGGTATTGGATGCCACCGACGGCTGGGGCAACAGGATGACCTATGCGGTTTCCGAATACATGACGAATGCCAATCCCACCCGGGGGCCTGTATATAATGACGCCTATGGCGTCATCGCTCTCAACGAGCTTGTTCTCGACCCCACGACCAAACTTGAGATGGGGATATTCGGCAAGGGCAACCCTTCAAATAACTACGGGCTGATATACCTTTCGCACGGGGCTGACGGCAAGGGCGCGTACAACTATGGCGGAAGGCTGGTGGCGGCCTGCACCGGAACGGCGCGCGACGTCGAGAACTGCAACGGAGATGCGCTGTTCCTGAACGCCGACCGGAGCACCAGCATTTACAACCCCGTTCCCGGCGCGTCGTTTTTCGATGACGGTTTCACGGTTTATAAAATCCGCCGCGACAGCGACAAATGGAGCGCGACGTCCGGCAACAGCATGCAGAACAAGACAAGCGGCAACGTCGGCATCAACACCGGCGCGCCCCAGGTGGAGCTGGACGTCGGCGGCGCTATCCGGCTGAACGATTTCTGGGGCAGCGATTATTGCAGCGACGTCTCCGGCTATTGCTTCAAGCCCACGATCGTGTCGGGCCTGATTGACGACGCCAATCCTTCCATCAGCGCCGCGCACTGCGGAACGGCGGCCTCGCCGCAGCTGATGAAGGGCATCGACGGCAATGCGACCTGGAAGACGGATTGCGTCACGAGCCTGAGCACGACCGGCATTACGCCGGCGACATGCCCGCCTGGGCAATACATGAACGGCATCACGGCATTGGGGGGAATCTCATGCGTCACTCCGTAAACAGGGACAGCCGTAGCGGCATCCGGGGATATACCCTTATCGAACTCTCCGTCGTCATGGCCGTCACGGGCATTCTCGTGGCGTCCTTTTTGTCGGCGTATAACCTTTACGTCCAGCAGCAGGTCCGGATGAAGACCGAGCTGAACGTCAGCATGGTCACCTCCGCGCTCAGCAACTACCTGATCCAGAAAGGCCGCTATCCCTGTCCCGCGCGGATGGATGCGCTGCGCACCGATGCCGACTACGGCATGGAAACCGAATGCAACCCGGTCATGAACTGCAACGACGTCGCTAAAACATGCTCCGATAACCCCAATTACCCTGTGTATAACTACGGAACCTGCCCCACTTCCGGCGGCGCTGCGGCCGGCCAGGGGCTCTGTTTCGAGAAGAGCGAGGCCTACATTACGCTTGACAACTGGATGTGGCTGAAAGGGGCCGGGGGAACCGGCTGCTTTACAGGCAACGGCAACGCCGGCAAGTCGAAGGGATTTTGCCCGGGCGCTTCGGGCCTCGGCGTTCCGACCGACAAAATCACCATCCAGCCGCCTGTCCGCCGCGGCATCATTCCGTTCCGCACCCTGGCCCTGCCGGAGGAGATGGCTTTCGACGGTTACGGCAACCGCATGTCATACGCAGTATCCGAAAACCAGGCCATAACGGCGGCCTATGAGCCGAACAAGGGCGGCATCCGGGTCCAGAACGCGCAGGGCCAGCCCTATTTCGCCATCACTGTCGACACGCCGGTGCTGCGCCCGAACAGCCTTGCGGGCAGCGCCAACTTCGGCGCCTCCCCGGCCTATAGCTACGTGAACGAGGCGACCGCCAACCCGGCCGCCGGTACGACCACGATGACTGCCGGAACGTATCTGGGCAGTACGCTGAACACCCTCGCGTACCTTGAATTCAACATGAGCGATCCGTCAACGACCGTCTCCCCCGGCGGGAACGCCACCCTGGCCTTCGTGGCGGCGCAGACGAAATCCGGCCCGGCCCTGAACAGCGGCGGTAATATTTCCCCGGTCGTTCTGATCAAGGAAGCCGGCGTCACGAAAGTCGACTCAGGCGTCGGCGGCTGCGGCGCGGCCTTCGTCAAGTTCACGACTCCATGGACGCTGTATACCTGTATTTTTGACGCCTCGCTCATTACCGACTGGAACAGCGTGACAGTCAGAATCAGCAACGACAACGCCCAGGCCACCCGCGGCTGGGGGTTGAGCCAGGTGCAATTAACATTGCCCACCCCGCTTGTGGGCTTTACGGATTACTTTATGTTCAGCCACGGCAAGGACAGGGCGGGCGCCTATACGCGCACCGGCAAGCTGTCCGTGCCCTGCGCGACCGGCACGTCGGATGCGCTCAACTGCTCGACAAAAACCCTGGCCCAGTACCGCATGGCCGAATATAACGAGGCCTATGTGGCCGACGCCGCCCGCTGCAACACGACAAACTGCCATTACGACGACTACGTGAAATTCTTCAGCTCGACGGAAACGCCGCTCTGGCGCGTGAGCGGCACCGGCGCCCATATCCGCGACCTTTTGAACGTCGAAACCACCGGCGGCAAGATCGCCATCGCCCAGACGCCTGACCCGCTGGTTGCCGCCGTCCTGCAGGTCGGCGGCGAAGTGCGCGCCGAGTCCTCGAGCGCGATGATGACAAATGCCTGCGACTTCGGCCACAGCAACTGCTTCAACGTCGGCAGTCTTGCGGACCCCGTGGCCCAGGCTTCCAACTTCACCTGCCCGGTGGGACAATATGCGACGGGCTTTGAAAGCGGCATGCTGAAATGCTCGGCGACCCAGAATATCCAATGCGCCGCCGGCGAACTCGTGACGGGCGTGAACCCGGACGGAACTCTCCAGTGCACGGGCGCGGTCACCTGCCCGTCGACGACGGTGAACACATGCTACTTCTCGGCGACGGGGACTTACGACACCACCGTGCTGCCCTCAGGCGTCGAGAACCAGATTTATAACACGCCGAGCTCGGGATTTAACTATACCCAGGCCTGGAAATGCGGCCCCAGCCCGTGGTGGACCATGCAGAGCGACACGGGCATCTGCGACTGCGCCCCGGTTGACGAAACCTATGACGTGCCCTGCAACAGCCGCTGGACCGGGAACTGGACGGGCAACATCACCGTGCACCATACCCATACCTGCCCCGATGACGTGGATAACGGCGGCGTCGAGGTAAGCAATACCTGCGTCTGCACCGATACGACGGAAACCTTCGATGACTTCGCGGGCTGCGGACCGGGCTTTACCGGCAGCGTCACCTATACCCGCACCTGGAACTGCGCGAGCGGCACGGCGGGCGCCTGGTCGCCGGCCGTGGCGACGGGCAACAACTGCACCTGCCAGCCGCAGCCGGACGAAACGCGCGATCTCTGCCCGAGCGCCCTGCCCTGGACAGGCAGCACGCCCGAGATTCGCTCCTTTACCTGCCCGGCCGGCACATGGTCGGCCTGGGCCGCCAATGGTGCGGACACCTGCGCCTGCAACGGCGCCGCCACCCAGACGCAGGATCTGGGCTGCGCATCGGGACAGACCGGCAATCATCCGCAGGAAAGAACCTACGACTGCGTCAACAACCAATGGAATGCCTGGACGGACGTGGCGACCGCCACGCCCTGCACCTGCGCGCCGACAACGGTAAGCGATACGTCATACGATTGCGGCCAGACGGGGTGGAGCGGCACCATCACGCGGCACCACGACTTCCTGTGCCCCAGTGAAACATGGTCGAGCTGGGTCATTGACAGCAATACCTGCAGTTGCACGGGCACCAGCGACTATCGCCAGATTTCCTGCACGGCGCCGCTGGCGGGCACAAGGGACCAGCGACGCGACTGGGATTGCCCGTCCAACAGCTGGGGCGCCTGGTATGACACCTCCGTGAACTGCTACGCCAACACCTTCAACTGGACGCCGAAGACGGCAGCCGAGGGTCCGTACGGTTCGTCGCTGGCGACGCATGCGGGCGATACCTGCACCGTCCTGGGCGACCAAACGCCCTGCTCGGCGCAGGCGCCCAGCGGCATGGGTTACTATCACTACGCCAACTGCAAGTGCGAATAAAAATTACCGGCCGAACCAGCTCTTGAGGATTTCGGCATAGATTTCGGTGAGCGCGGTCATGTCGGAAACGGCGACGCGCTCATCGGTTTTGTGCATGGTCGTCCCGGTAATGCCGAATTCCAGAACCGGGCAATAGCTGCGGATAAACCGGGCGTCCGAGGTGCCGCCGGTGGTGCTCAGTTCGGCATCCCTTCCGGTAACCTTCTTGATGGCCTTTGAGACCATGTCTGAATGGGCTCCGGGAGCGGTATAGAAGCTTTCCCCGCTCACCTTTACCCCCATCTGGTACGCGATTTTTTGCCCGTCCAGGGCCTCGCGCAATTTTCTTTCAAGGCTGGCGCCGGTATAGGTATCGTTGAATCTTACGTTAAAAACCGCTCGCGCTTCAGCCGGAATTACATTCTCGACCTTGCTGCTGGTATCGACGCTGACGATCTCGAGATTCGAGGGCTGGAAATGCGCCGTGCCCCGGTCGAGATCGAGATTGTCAATGGCCGCGAGCAGCTTCATCAGTTTCGGCACCGGGTTGTCGGCAAGATGCGGATAGGCGACATGGCCCTGCGTGCCTTTCACCGTGATATGCCCGGTCAGCGATCCGCGGCGGCCGATTTTCATCATGTCGCCCAGCTTCTCGCGCGAGGTCGGCTCGCCCACGAGGCAGAAATCTATTTTTTCATTTTTGCTTTTCAGCCACTCCAGCACCTTCTTCGTGCCATTCACCGAAGGACCCTCCTCGTCGCCGGTGATGAGGAAGCTGATGGAGCCGCCGGGCTTGTGCTTCGCGATGAAATCGAGCGCGGCGGCGGCAAAACAGGCGATAGGCCCCTTCATGTCGGCGGCGCCGCGGCCGCAGACGAAGCCGTCCCTGATGACCCCGCCGAACGGGTCGAACGACCAGCCGTTAACATCGCCCACCGGCACGACATCGGTATGACCCGCGAAGCAGATATGCGGCGAGGTTTTTCCCCAGCGTGCATAAAGATTTTCGACGTCGGGCGTATCCTTGTCCGAAAATTTCAGCCGGTGGCATTCGAAACCATGCGCGGAGAGAAGCTTCTCCAGATGCGCGATCGCGCCGCCCTCCGCCGGCGTGACGCTCGGGCAGCGGATAAGTTCCTGCAAAAGCGCCACCGGGTCGGTCATGCGGATCAGTCCCTCAGCAGCTCATTGATGCCGGTCTTGGACCGCGTCTTTTCATCCACGCGCTTGACGATGACGGCGCAGTACAGGTTCGGTCCCGGCGTTCCGTCTTTCAGCGGCTTGCCCGGCTGCGTCCCGGCGACGACGACGGAATAGGCGGGCACACGGCCCATGAAAACCTCGCCCGTTTCGCGGTCGATGATCTTGGTCGAGGCGCCAAGATAGACGCCCATCGAGAGGACAGATCCTTCCTCGACGATCACGCCCTCGGCTACTTCGGAACGCGCGCCGATAAAGCAGTTATCCTCGATGATGACGGGATTGGCCTGCAAAGGCTCCAGCACGCCGCCGATGCCGACGCCGCCCGAGATATGGCAGTTCGCGCCGATCTGCGCGCAGGAGCCGACGGTCGCCCAGGTATCCACCATCGTGCCTTCGCCCACATAGGCGCCGACGTTGACGAAAGAAGGCATCAGGACCGCCTTGGGCGCGATAAAGGCGGAAGGCCGCACGACGCAGCCCGGCACGGCGCGGAAGCCCGCGTCCGCAAACGCCTTGGCGTCCATGCCGGAAAAGCGCGTGCCCAGCTTGTCGTACCAGCTCGCGCCCGCGGGCGCGCCGGATACGGGCATATTGTCGTTAATGCGGAAAGATAAGAGGATAGCCTTCTTCAGCCACTGGCGTGTGATCCAGCCCTTGTCGGTCTTTTCAGAGACGCGCAGGTGTCCCTTGCCCAGGCCGTTCATGATCTCGTCGACAGTCTTTTTGCCCAGCACCTTCATCTTGTCGGTCAGCGCGTCGCGCTGCTCCCACATCGCGTCGATGGAGGCTTCGAATTCGGTGTAATCGGGGGCAGCTTCAACTTCTGTGTTTTTTTTCAACATGTTTCACCAACCAGTCTGAGAGTTTTTCTGATTTATAATGAGTATGGGGATGGTTCAGCTCGGCGGGCGACACGTTCTTGCCGTGGAACCACACCGTCGTCATGCCCAGGTCGTGGGCGGGTTTCAGGTTTATCTCCATGTCCTCGAACATGCAGGCGCGCTTCGGGTCGACGCCGTGCTTTTTGAGGAAGACATGATAGGTGTCCAGATGCGGCTTGGGCCAGTAGGCCGCGTCCTCGATCGCGAAAATGCCGTCGAAATAATGGCGGATGCCCAGCTGCGCCGTCATCGCCTCGGCGAACTGGCGGGGCGCGTTGGTGAAGACGAAGCGCCGGCCGGGCAGATGGGCGAGATATTCCTTTGTGACAGCGCATTGCGGGACGACGGAAACGTCGAAGTCGTGAACCTGGCGCAGGAAATGGTCGGGCTCGATACCGTGCTCGGTCATCATGCCGCGCAGCGTCGTGCCGTAGGTGCGGAAGAAGTGCTTACGCTTGAGGTCGGCCTCCTCGCGCGGGATGTTCAGATGCGCGGCCACATAATCCGTCATACGGCTGCCCATTTCGACAAAGACGTGGCTTTCCGCGTCGTAGAGCGTGTTGTCCAGGTCGAAGACCCAGCTGTCGATGTGGGAGAACGGGCCGGTCATGGATAAGTCCTTACACGGCCTTTCGGGATTTGAGGGCGGTCGCCAGCGTGCCGTCGTCGAGATAATCGATCTGCCCGCCGATCGGCACGCCATGGGCAAGCTGCGTCACCGACACGGGAAGCGCCGCCAGGCAGTCCGCGATATAATGCGCGGTCGTCTGGCCGTCGATGGTGACGTTCAGCGCCATGATGACCTCTTTCACCGCGCCGTCGCGCACGCGCCGGACAAGATGCGGGATGGATAAATCTTCAGGCCCGATGCCGTCCAGCGCCGAGAGCGTGCCGCCCAGCACATGGTAATACCCCCTGAACGATCCGGTCTTCTCGATCGCCCAGAGGTCGGAAATATCCTCGACGACGCACAGAAGGGTGGCGTCGCGCGCCGGATTGGCGCAGACGGAGCAGGGCTTCACGGTATCGAGATTGTGGCAGGAGGGGCATTCCTCGATGACCTCGGCCGCGCGGGCCAGCCCCTGGGCCAGCGGCAACATCAGGCTTTCGCGGTTTTTCAGCAGGTGCAGCGCCACGCGCCGCGCGGAACGGGGGCCCAGACCCGGCAGGCGGGAGAGCATTTTTATCAGGTGTTCTATTTCCGTTCCAATCATGCCCTGATTATAGGCCGGGGAGGGGGGATTTTCCAGTTCAATTGGGCTTCATACGGGAAGTCAGGGGCCGAAGGCATCGCTGAAGATATAGTCCTTCTCCGCCCCGTGCTGCAGCAGCAGGGGCAGGGTGGCTTCCACCATCGCGGCGGGACCTGCCATATAGATGTTAAACCCGGCCAGCGTCGGGAAGTCGTTCGCGACCGCAGGGCCGATAAACCCCGTGCGCAGGGAGGATTTTCCGGGCCCCTGAGCCAGCAGGGGGATATAGTGGAAACTGTGGTGTTTTGCGATCAGCCCGCGAAAAAAATCGTCCAGGTACAGATGCGCCTCGTCGCGCACGCCCCAGTAAAGATGCGCGGGCGACTGGACGGCATGATCGAAATGCGCCTCGATGATGGCCTTCAGGGGGGCGATGCCGACGCCGCCCGCCAGCGCCAGCAGCGGCCGGGACGAGGCGCGCCAGTAATGATCGCCGAACGGCGCCTCGAAGGTGACCGTATCGCCCTGCCGCCAGTTCGCGAAAACATGCGCGCTGATGCCGCGCCCGGTGCTCTTGACGTGGAATTCGAGAAAGGGGAGGTGCGGGGCGGAAGCGATCGAAAAGGCGCGCGGCTCCAGCCCCGGCGCATACAGCATCGCGTATTGCCCGGCCCTGAAGGGAATGCTTTCCCCGCCTGTCACTTCGACCCTGATGATGCGCGTGTCTCCGGCGGGAGCGTCGACGGAAACGACGCGGCCCTCGTAGCGGCGCGGCTCTGGCTGGGCGCGGGATTCAGGATGTGCGGTCAAGAGTTATCGTCCCCTCGGGAAAAAGACTTCGGGCTCACCCGGCCAAACTAGGGATGAGCCCGTAAAAGTCAAGTTTCAATGGCGTTTTCAGAGCAAATGAGGCTCCGGCCTGGGAGCGGGCGCCTTGGTTTCGGGGGCCTTGGTTTCGGCGGCAGGCGTCGCCGCCGTTGCCGTGGCCACGGGGGCATCCAGCTTCGCCAGCGCCAGCTTGGGTTCCGCCTTGTTCAGGAATTCGGCGGCAAGGTTGTAGCCCGCGCGCGCTTCGTTCTTGTCCGACAGCATCTCGGAAAGCTGCTTGAAAGTATCCGCGGTGCCGGTGAACACGCCTTCCTGGAACTTCTTCAGCGTGTCCTCCAGTCCGGCCTTCACGTCCTTGTCGGTCGCGGCTGTCGCTTTTCCCTGCAGCAGCTGCATCGTCTTGACGTGGAAATCTTCTTCTTTCGCTTCCGTCACGCTCTGCTTGGGCTCCGCCAGCCAGGCCTTCGCAACTTCCGAATTGGGGTCGGGCACATAATTGGTGACGTTGAGCCCCTGGCGCTGCGCTTCGAGCCAGAGCCGGTCCCGCTCCGCGTCAGTGCCCTGAACATTGATGTTTTTCCAGCCGCGCGCCTTGGCAAGGCCGATCATGACTTTCGCGTCGTGCTCATCGACAATCATCTTCTTGTTCAGCATGCCGATGAATTCGGTGCCGTCCTTCATCTTCCCGCAATGCAGCGAATGCTCGTTTTGCGGCATATCGATCAGCAGGCCAGTCTGGTCTTTTGTCAGGCGCAGCTGCGCCGTTCTCAGCATTTCGCTCAGGTGCGGATCCAGCGCCTTCAGTCCCAGCGCAACCCGGAGGCTCTCCGCAACCTGGTTGGGCGGCAATTCCTGATCCCCTTCAGCATCGGCGGGAGGCGGCTGCCTGGAATCGCCCTCTTTCTTGGGTTCGGCTTTTTTCGTCGCAGCTGGCGTTTTATCGTCGATGGGCGGGCCAGCGTTCTGGATTCCGCCAAGCGTGTCATCATTCGGGGGTGCTGCATCGTCTGCCATAGCTGACCTCTATATATTAAAATGGCTTTAACGGTTATTTAACCATTCTACCCAACTTTTCGTAATTTGGCAAGAAAACACGGATTACCGTGTTTTTTCAAACGGATAATTTCTGCTGAAGAGCAGGGAGGCAATGAAGATTCCAAGAGGGCGCAAAACCTGTCAAGCCGTAACAGTACGTGACGGGGCTTTGGCAGTCGGTTGCCGCGCGGCTGGCGCGGTGGCAGCGGGCTCGTCAACCTTCGAAATATCCAGATCCGGCTGCGCCTTTTTCAATGCATCCACGGCCAGGTTGAAGCCTTCGCGCCCCTTGTGCTTGTCGGAAAGGGCGTCCGTGAGGGCGGCAAGCGTAGCGGCGCTTGTCGGTATGTCCATGTTTTCAACGCCCCTGAACATCTTTTCAAGGCCGGCCTTCACGGCCGGATCCGTCTCAACCTTTGCTTTGTCCTGCAGCAGCTTCAGCGTATCCCTGTGAATTTTATCGTCATCGGCCCCTTGCGTCACGGCGGGGACTCCCGCTTGTTCCCGCGCCCATTTTTGCGCTATGGCCGAATTCTCGTCCGGCGTGAAATTGGTTACTTTCAGGCCCTGGCGCTGCGCCTCGAGCCAGAGCAGGTCTTTTTCCGCAGGGGAAGCAAGGACATTGATATCGATGGATTTCCATCCGCGCGAATTGGCAAGCCCGATAATGGCTTTGGCATCTTCCTCTTTCATCTTGCTGCCGGGAGGAACGCCAATAGACTTGTCGCTGGCGAGGATGGTGCTGCCGCCCTCCATGTCGATAGCGACGCCTTCCTTGGTCTTGCGCAGCTTCGCGTTTTTGAGCATCTCTTCCAGTTGCGGGCTGAGTGTTTGGATGCCGAAGGCTTCCTTCAGACCGTCTGCCGCCTTTTTGGTCAGAAACTGCGAGCCCTCATAACCGCCACTCTCCTGTTCTGCGGGTGGCTTGGGTGCATTGGGATCCGGCGCTTTCGGGGGTGTCGGGGGTTTTGCCTCGGTAGTCGCTGGCGCGTTACCCTGCGGGGCGGGGGACTGGGATATCCCGTTCGCGGTCTCAAAATCCAATTCCGGCTGCACTGGGGTCCGGGTTGTACCTACCATTTTTGAATTCTCCCCCTGAAGACGCAAAAAACAGCTTAACCTTTGCTTAATCTCTATTTTCTTATTATACTGAACTTTTCATAACCTGACAAGAAAGCCGGAATCGGGCAATGTTATCAACGTCCTGCTTTTAGCGGTTATATGAGGGATCTTTGCGCTCGGGGTCGTAATAGTGGAAATAGCTGTCTTTCAGCTTGATTCCGGTCACGGCGTCGGACAAGGCGACCTTTGTCGTCAGCCCCTGGGCATCCACCACCCGCCATTCCTTCAGCTCCATCGGATTTTCGTTCAGAACCAGCGTCAGCGAGCCGGACAGGGGGTCCTTGGCCTGCACCAGCGTCAGCAAAACCTTCCCGTCCTCCCGCTTCACGTCCGACACGCGGATGTCTCCCGACAGGTTCAGTTTCTTGCGCAGGAAAAAATCGGCCAGGGACTTGCTGATCGGCGCGCTGCTCTGCTGCTTCATCTGCCCGTCGTAATAATAGATCATCATCCCGTCGGCGACGATGAAATCGGTAACGGGCTTGTCGTACTGGAAGCGAAGCCGGCCGGGCCTTTTCAGCAGGAAGTCGCCGGACGCCGTCGCGCCGTCGTTTGCGGTCTGGGTAAAGCGCGCTCTCAGCGTCACGAGGCCGTTCAGGTAGGCCTCCGCCGAATGGACGATGGGCAGGTCGCCGGGGTCTGCCGCGGCCGTCAGCGGCGGCAACAGGAGGAGGAGCGCAAGAAACGCGGCAAACAGTCGCATGGAAGAAACCTCTAATGCTTAAAGCCTTAGGGCGCGACAGCCTACTGGTTCGCCATCTGGGCGTTCAGCTTGATCTGCTGCGCCAGGAAGGTGTCCATCATCTTGTAAAGCGCCTTGTTGTCTTTGTCGGGCTCCCCCGTGGAAAAGTCAAAGGAAAACTGGAGAGGCATATGGCGAATAAGGGTGGTCGCCACAATTCCCGCTTCATGAGACTTCTGGTATTCGATCTCCGTGTCAAGCTGATAGGCAAGCGAAAGCCCGTCCGGGGTGCTGTGAACGGCGTCATCAAATTTGTACTCGTCGGGCCGGGCCATCAGGCTCGTCAGGGTCAGGTTACCCTGTTGCGAGGCGGTCTTGCTGCCATTCGTGCGATAGTCCCGTGCGACGTCCTTGATCACGTCATCGCGGAAGGTCTTTTCGCGCACGCTTAAGTATTCCGACCGCTGCAGCGAGATGACGTCGTCGCCGTTTTCCGGGTTCACCCAGTAAATGCTGCCGTGCTTTTTCAGCGTTCCCGTAACGCCTGCGCCGCCGCCTTGCGGGCTGGCGAGGAGAGCATCCTGGTAGTTGCGCTGAAATTTTGAAATTTCAAGGCAGTCGCCGAAGGTGCCGATCAGCTGATACTGCGACCCGGAAAGATTTTTCATGTGCGACAGCAACGCGCCTTCAAGATAATCCGATTCATCCAGGAAGCACATGCCGACCGGCGCCTCGAATACCAGCGTGCGCTGTCCGTAGGAGGCGAACAGCGTACGGCGCCAGTCCTTGATGGGATTGACCTTCTTGGCCTGCACCGGCGCCGTCACGACGGCGACGAGAACGGCGAGGGCCAGAAGTTTCCAAAAGCGTTGTTTCATGTTCTAGGTCCCGTAGTTGTCTACCAGTATCTCGCGTTTGCCGACGTGGTTCGCGGCGCTGACCAGCCCCTCTTTTTCCATGCGCTCGACGATGCGGGCTGCACGGTTGTAGCCGATCTGCAGGTGGCGCTGGATGAAGCTGGTGGAAACCTTGCGCTCGCGCAGGACAAGGGCGACCGCCTGATCATAGAGAGCATCGCTCTCCCCGCCGGAATCGCCACCGCCTTCGCCGAACGCGCCTTCTTCCTCGTCGCCCTCGGTTACTCCATCAATGTACTGTGGAACGCCTTGCGCGCGCAAGAAGGCGACGATTTTCTCGACTTCGTCATCTCCGACGAAGGGCCCGTGGACTCTGGTAATCCGCCCGCCGGACGCCATATACAGCATATCGCCCTGGCCCAGCAGCTGCTCGGCGCCGCCTTCCCCTAATATCGTGCGGCTGTCGATCTTGGAGGTGACCTGGAAACTGATGCGGGTCGGGAAGTTTGCCTTAATCACGCCGGTAATCACATCCACGGAGGGACGCTGGGTGGCCATGATGAGGTGGATGCCGGCGGCGCGGGCCATCTGCGCGAGGCGCTGGATCGCATTTTCGACTTCCTTGCCCGCCACCAGCATCAGGTCGGCGAATTCGTCGACGATGATGACGATATAGGGCAGGTCGATCAGCGGGATCGGCTGCTCTTCGTAAACGGGCTTGCCGGTATCGGCGTCGAAGCCGGTCTGCACCTTGTGCATCAGCGCTTCGCCCTTGGCCCGAGCATCGCGCACGCGCTCGTTGAAGCCGTCGATATTGCGCACGCCCAGCTTCGACATCGCGCGGTAGCGGTCTTCCATTTCGCGCACGGCCCATTTGAGGGACGTCACGGCCTTGTGCGCCTCGGTCACGACGGGCGTGAGCAGGTGCGGGATATCGTCATAGACCGACAGTTCCAGCATCTTGGGGTCGATCATGATAAAGCGGCATTGTTCCGGCGACAGGCGGTAGAGCAGGGATAAAATCATCGTATTGACGGCGACCGACTTGCCGGATCCGGTCGTGCCCGCTACTAAAAGATGAGGCATGCGCGCAAGATCCGCAATCACGGGTTCGCCCGCGATGTTCTTGCCGAGCACGAGCGGCAGCTTGGAGGCGTTCTTGTCGTACTCGCGCGTGGACAGCAGCTCTTTCAGGTAGACTGTCTCGCGTTTGGCGTTCGGCAGCTCGATGCCGATGGCGTTCTTGCCGGGGACCACGGCGACGCGCACGGCGGTGGAGCTCATGCTGCGTGCGATGTCGTCGGAAAGTCCGATGACGCGCGAGGTCTTGGTGCCGGGCGCGGGCTCCATTTCATAGAGCGTCACGATGGGGCCGGGGCTGACCTTCAGGATATCGCCCAGCACGCCGAAGTCGCTTAAGGTGGACTGCAGCATCTCGGCGTTTTTCTGCAGCGCGGCTTCGTCAAGGCGCATGGCGGTGGCGGCGGGGCGGTCGATCAGCAGGTCAACCTGGGGCAGCTGCCACTCTTCATCGGCGGTACGCAGGTTGAGTTTCTTCTGTTTCTCCTCTTTCGCCGCCTTTGCGGGCTTGTCGGGGCGCGGGGCGACAACGGGCTTGCGTCTGGGCGCCACCAGCGTCGGGTCTTCCTTGTCGGGGGACGTGTCCTGCTCGGCTGCCGCGTCCTCATGGAGCCTGACGCGGCGCGGGCGGGAAGGCTCTTCGTCCTTGGCGCCGGTGTATTTCTCATGCCAGTTGCGGAACAGCGACAGGGCGCTTCCCGTCTTGCCAGCCGCGAATACGGTCGCCGCATGCGTCTGCTTCAGGCCCGCTCCCCATTCGCTGAAGGAAATGCCCAGCGTGACCAGATATGTCACGGCGAAAACGCAGGCCGACGAAATGGCGACGAACAAAAACGCCATCGCGCCCAGCCAGCCCTGCATATGGTTGCCGATCGCGTTGAAAATCAGAGCGCCTGCCGAGCCGCCCATATAGGCGCCGATGCCCCAGGATTCCGGCGCGGGGATGCGCGCGAAGGCCACGGCGCCGGTCATCACCGCCGCCAGCAAAAGCGGTATGCGCAGGGAGAAAGGCGGCAGCGGCTTGCGGCGCAGGATGCGGTACCCCCAGATCGCCAGCGCAATCCCGAACAGGGCGGCGGCAAGGCCCAGCGTCTGAAGCAGCAGGTCGGCGGCATAAGAGCCTGCCCGGCCTAAAATATTATGCACGGTTTCCGCCGCGGCGGCCGTGTTCAGCGAGGGATCCTTCGGGTCGTAAGTGACGAGCGCCGCCAGCAGCATCAGCCCGGCTGCGCAAAATCCCGCGCCCGCCAGATCGGTCAGGCGGTGCGCGATAAAGCTCTGCACCTTTGCGGGGAGCAGCGGCGGCTTGGCGTGGCGCGATTTGATGGTCAGTTTGCGCGACGGCGCGCGCGAGAAGAACCCCATTGGAACTCCTTGTCAGACAGCTTCCCTTATACCCGCCTGCATTGTACCAAAGCGGGCGCGGGTTCGCTATATAAACAGCAGTCTGGAAGAGGCGTTATTTCTTCTTCGCGGCTTCTTCGCCGAGGTCGAGCACGCCCATCGGGTTCTTTTCAAGAAGATCAGCCACTTGATCGTAGACCGACGCGTTGTCGTTCATCTGTTCTTTCAACGGCTCATTCTGCGCGCCGACGTTCCTGAAAAAGGTTGCGGCGTCGCGGAGCAGTTTTGCGGCGAGCTGAGCATAGGTGGCCATATGAAGTGTCCCGGAAAAAACGGTGAAAAAACAGTCCCCCAAAAATTAGCATGGCTTTTGGGAAGCGGCCATTGAAAAGTTGATTTTAAAATTATGGGAATTCATGGACGCGCTCGCAGGGGCTGGCGGCTTGCGGCTATTCCCGCCGGAACGGGTGCTCCGGGTAAGTTCCCAGCATGCGGATGTCCGCCGCAAAAAACTGCAATTCGTCAATCGCATGCTGGAAGTTGTCGTCTTCCGGGTGTCCTTCGAACTCGCAATAGAACAGGGCGGAATGGAATTTGTTGCCCTCAAGGTAGCTTTCCAGCTTCAGGATGTTAATGCCGTTGGTGGCGAAGCCGCCCAACGCCTTGTACAGCGCGGCCGGAATGTTGCGCACCTGGAAGAACAGCGAGGTGATGTATCGCTGTCCGGATTTGCGCGCGGGAACTTTCGCGTTTTTGGCGAGCGCCAGGAAGCGCGTCGTATTGCCCTCCTCGTCCTCGATGTTCTTCTTGAGGATTTTCAGGCCGTATAATTCGGCGGCAAGCGCGGAGGCGATGGCGGCGACGCTGGTGTCTTTCATCTCCGACACCTTTTGCGCGGAACCGGCGGTGTCTTCGAAAACACTGGCTTTCCAGCCCATTTCCTCGATGATCCTGCGGCATTGCGGCAGCGCATGGACATGACTGTAAACGGTTTTGATGCCGCTCAGCTTCGCGCCTTCGACGGCCAGCAGGCAATGATGCACGGGAATGAAATATTCGCCGGTGACGTTGAGCCGGAATTTGGGCAGCAGCGCATGAATATCCGCCACGCGGCCGGCAATCGAATTATCAATCGGTATCATCGCGTAATCCGCCCGTCCGCCGTCGACCGCGCGGAAGGCATCGGCGAAAGTGGGGCAGGGGAGAGGTTCCAATTTAGGGAAGGCGGCGAGGCAGGCCATGTGGGAATAGGCGCCGGGACGGCCCTGGAAGGCGATTTTGTTGGTCATGGGTTTCTTTTGGTTTGCGAAGGTTGGATATTTTTGAACATCCTACGCTAATTTGCCCCTTTTGCCCTGAAAACAAAGAGCAAATATTATTTGACATAACGCAAAAAATCTTGGTATAACGCTGCTACGGTGGATTTCATTCATAGAGGAAGGAAAAAACATGTCTTTAAAAGAAGAATTCGAACAGGGCAAAGCCCCCAGGACCGCAGAAGACAAGGCGATCTCCGCCATTCTCGACCAGCTCGACCAGTTCCGTCCCGAAACGCAGCGCGTCATCATGGCGGCGGTCAACAATGCCCTGGGCATCAAGACGCGCTCCTCCAATGAATCCGTTCCCGGGTGGGGCGACCACTAAGCTTTCAGGTGATTTGATTTTCCTTCAGGGCTCCGGTTTCTCGAACCAG
>SCTB01000155.1 GCA_004297545.1 Alphaproteobacteria bacterium | reverse complement strand
ATGATATCGTTGAACTCGGCATAGCACATGTGGGTATGGATCTGCGTTTCGTCCTTCACGCCTGAGGCCGTGATGCGGAAGGCATCGACCGCCCAGCGCAGGTAATCTTTCCAGTTCTTGCGGCGGAGCGGCAAGCCTTCGCGCACGGCAGGCTCGTCGATCTGGATGACCTTGATGCCGGCCTTTTCAAGGTCCGTCACTTCATCGCGCAGCGCAAGCGCGATCTGCTTCGCGGTCTCCGAGCGCGGCTGGTCGTCGCGCACGAAGGACCACTGCAGGATGGTGACGGGGCCCGTCAGCATGCCTTTCATGGGCTTCTTGGTCAGGCTCTGCGCGTATTTCGCCCACTCGACGGTCATTGGTTTCGGTCGCGCCACGTCGCCGAAGATGATCGGCGGCTTCACATACCGCGAACCATAAGACTGCACCCATCCGAATTTGGAAAAGACGTAGCCGCTCATCTGTTCGCCGAAATACTCGACCATATCGTTGCGCTCGGCTTCGCCGTGCACAAGAACGTCGATGCCCAGTTCTTCCTGGATATCGACGCAGTTCTTGATTTCCTTTTTCAGGAATTCATTGTATTGCGCCTCGGTGATCTTGCCGGACTTGAACTCCGCGCGATGGGCCCGGATTTCCGGCGTCTGCGGGAAAGACCCGATGGTCGTGGTCGGAAACAGCGGCAGGCTGAGCGCCTTGCGCTGCAGCTGGATGCGCTTGGCGAACGGGCTCTTGCGCAGCAGCATCTGTGCATTCACCGCCTTGGCGCGATCCTTCACGGCCTGGCTATGGATGCGCTTGGACACTTTGCGCGCGGCGGCCGCCTTGTCGCTCTCCTCGAAGCTGTCGTAGGACAAACCTTTCTTGTTATTGGCGGCTTCCTTCAGCGAAGAAATTTCATCCAGCTTCTGCTTGGCGAAAGCCAGCCATGACTTTACTTCGGCGTCCAGCGACTTCTCGCTGTCGAGATCGACCGGCACATGCAGCAGCGAACAGCTGGGCGCGACAAAAATCTTGTCTGCGCCATGCGCTTTCACGGCCTTTTCGATCAGCTGCAGCTTCGCCGACAGGTCGGCGCGCCAGATATTGCGCCCGTCGATGACGCCCATCGAAATCACCTGGTCCTTGCGCGCGGCCTTGAGGGCGGCGTCAAGCTGCTGCGGCGCGCGGACGAGGTCGATATGCACGCCGGCCACCGGCAGGCCGAACACGGTTTCAAGGTTGTCGCCCAGATCGTCAAAATAGGTCGCGACGAGGATTTTCAGCCTCGACGACGCCTTTGACAGGGCCGAGTAGGCCTTCTTCAGCGCGTCACGCGCCGCCTGCGGCTGGTCGAGCACGAAGCACGGCTCGTCGATCTGGATCCACTCGGCGCCAAGCGCGGAGAACTGTCCAAGAAGCTGTTCATAGACTGGCAGCAGCTTGTCGAGCAGCGTCAGCGCGTCGCCCCCGTCTTTCATTTTTCCGAGCAGCAGGAACGATACAGGCCCCAGCAGCACGGGGCGCGCCGGAACGCCGAGGGCTTTTGCTTCCTTGAAGGTTTCCAGCGGACGGTCGCCGGAAAGGCGGAAGGTCTGGTCTTTCGAGAATTCGGGGACGATATAATGGTAGTTCGTGTCGAACCACTTGGTCATTTCCATCGCACCGACCTGCGCGTTGCCGCGCGCCATCGCGAAGAAAGTATCGACATCGACATTGCTCTTGCCGTCCCAGCCGTAGCGCGCGGGCACGGCGCCCACCATCACCGCCGTCGCCAGCACATGGTCGTAATAGGTGAAGTCGTTGCAGGGAATATGATCCAGCTCCGCTGCCTGCTGCATCTTCCAGTTGATTGCGCGCAGCTCGCTGCCGACCTTGAACAGCTCTTCCCTGGAAATTTCTTTCGCCCAATAGCTTTCCAGCGCCTTCTTCAGCTCGCGCTTCGCGCCGATACGGGGGAAGCCTAAGTTTGTTGCGAGTACCATCGATATTCTCCTTCTAAGCAGCTTTCTGTTGAACCTGTTTGGACCGCATGCCGAGCATATGGCATATCGCGAGCGTCAGCTCGGCGCGGTTTAATGTGTAGAAATGGAAATTCCGGACGCCTTCCTCGTGCAGCACGCGGCACTGCTCGGAGGCCACGGTCGCCGCCACGAGCTCACGTGTCCGGGGATGATCGTCGAGCCCCTCGAACAACTGTATCATCCATTTCGGGATGCGCGCTCCGCATTTTTCTGCGAAATCCAGGGTCTTCGAAAAATTCGTTATCGGCAGGATGCCCGGCACAATCGGGACGGTGATTCCGGCGGCCGCGGCACGGTCGCGGAAATGCAGGAATTTCTCCGGGTTCATGAAGAACTGCGTAATAACGCGGTCCGCGCCTGCGTCCACCTTTTTCTTGAGATTAAGCAGGTCCAGCTGCGCGTTGATCGCCTCCGGATGTCCTTCCGGATATCCGGCAACGCTGATCTCGAAGGGGTGAAGCTTCTTCAGCCCCGTCACCAGGTCGCTGGCGTATTCATAGCCGCCCGGCGTCGGCACGTATTTGCCCGTATTGCCGGGCGGGTCGCCGCGCAGCGCAACGATATGCCGCACGCCTTCCGCCCAATAGCCTTTCACGATTTCGGCGATTTCATCCTGCGTATGGCCGATGCAGCACAAATGCGCCGCCACATGCAGGCCCGTTTTCTTGTGAATCCGGGTGACGATGTCGTGGGTGCGCTCGCGGGTCGATCCCCCTGCCCCGTAGGTCACGGAGATGAACTTGGGCTGCAGCTGCGACAGGAGATTAAAGGAATCCCAGAGCGTCTCCTCCATCTTCGCCGTTTTGGGCGGGAAGAATTCGAAGCTCACGTCGAGGTCGCTGTCCTGCGGCATGATGAACGGCAGACGCATCATGCCCTTTTTTTCAATCTGATCCGTGCCCATAAAACCGTTCTGATGCCGTATTATAACAACCGGGGATTAATCTTAACGCCAAAATCTCCAAAGCCAAGCCTAAACTAAGGTTATTTCATACGCTTACATCCCTTGATAAATATCAATTTTTCAGAGTCACGGCTTGAAATCGGCTTTGAAAACATCAATACTAGCCGCAGTTCATTCATATGGAGACAAGTCATGGCCGATCTTTTCGAAAACCCGATGGGTACCGATGGTTTTGAATTCGTGGAATATTCCCATACCGAGCCCGCGAAGCTGGAGAAGCTGTTCACCGAGCTGGGTTTCAAAAAGACAGGCACGCACAAATCAAAAAGGGTCACGCTTTGGCAGCAGGGCGATATCAACTTCATCCTGAACGCAGAACCCGCGGCGCTGGAATTCGCTAAACAACGCCATGGCGGCGGCGCCATTGCAATGGCCTTCCGGGTCAAGGACGCGCAGAAGGCGATCAAGCATGCCGTCTCCATGGGCGCGAAGGAAATCAAGGGCAAGGTCGGCCCCGGCGAACTCACTATTCCCGCCATTGAGGGCATCGGCGGATCCATCCTGTACCTTGTCGACAAGTATGGCCCCAAGGGCTCGATTTACGAGGTCGACTTCAATCTGACGGACAAGGCCCCCAACAAGGGCGCGGGCCTTACCTATATCGACCACCTCACGCATAACGTGAACCGCGGCAATATGGCGAAATGGGCAGATTTTTATACCAAGCTATTCAACTTCCGCGAGATCCGCTATTTCGACATCGAAGGCAAGCTCACGGGTCTGAAAAGCAAGGCCATGACCTCACCCTGCGGAAAAATCCGCATTCCAATCAATGAATCATCCGACGATAAATCCCAGATCGAGGAATTCCTGAAGCGCTACGGCGGCGAAGGCATCCAGCATATCGCGCTGGGCACGGCGAACATCTATGACACTGTGCGCAGCCTGCAGAAACAGGGAATTGATTTCCAGACCACGCTCGACACCTACTATTCGAAGCTCGACACGCGCGTGCCGGGCCACGGCGAAGACACGAATACGCTGCAGGACCTCAATATCCTGCTGGACGGCGCGCCCACGAAGGGCCAGGGCATCCTGCTGCAGATTTTCACCAAGGACGCCATCGGCCCCATCTTCTATGAAATCATCCAGCGCAAGGGCAACGAGGGCTTTGGCGAAGGCAACTTCCAGGCCCTGTTTGAATCGCTGGAGGAAGACCAGATCCGCCGCGGCGTGTTGAAGGACGACGGAAAGAAGTCCGGGAAGAAGGCTTCCTGAACATGGCTCTTCAATACCAATCCGGCTTCGGCAATGAGTTTTCGACCGAAGCCATTCCCGGCGCCCTGCCCGCCAACCAGAATTCCCCGCAACGGCCGGCTTTGGGGCTGTATGCGGAGCAGCTGAGCGGCTCGCCCTTCACCGTGCCGCAGAAAAGCCAGCTGCGCTCCTGGCTCTACCGGATACTGCCTTCCGTGAAGCAGGGCCCGTTCAGGTCCTACAAGCAGTTCAA
Organism: Alphaproteobacteria bacterium; assembly: GCA_004297545.1. GTDB lineage: Bacteria > Pseudomonadota > Alphaproteobacteria > Micavibrionales > UBA2020 > JAPWJZ01. The sequence goes on along the minus strand of SCTB01000155.1, from coordinate 6,211 downwards.
AGCGAATGCAGGCTCCGTCACACCCGCTCAGCTGCGCTGGGATCCGCTGCCGATTCCAAAAAAGAAAACGGACCTGATCGATGGCGTCGTCACGATGGCCACGGGCGGGGACGCGCACAGCTGGTCCGGCCTCGGCGTGCACCGCTACGCCATCAACGCCTCGATGCAGAAACGCTATTTCTACGATGCCGACGGCGAATTGCTTTTTGTGCCCGAACAGGGAGGGCTCACGTTACGCACCGAGCTTGGCGTTCTCTCCGTCAAGCCCGGGGAGATCGCCGTCATCCCGCGCGGCATCAAGTTCGCCGCCGACCTTATCGACAAAACAGCGCGCGGCTATATCTGTGAGAATTACGGCGCCCCTTTCGTGCTGCCCGACCTTGGCCCCATCGGCAGCAACGGCCTCGCCCTGCCGCGGCATTTCCTTTATCCCGTCGCCGCCTATGAAGACAAAAAGGGCGACTTCGATCTGATCGCCAAGTTCGACGGCGCCCTGTGGACTTCGAAGATCGGCCATTCGCCGCTCGATGTGGTGGCCTGGCACGGCAACTACGCACCGTATAAATACGACCTGGCGCAGTTCATGGTCATCAATACCGTCAGCTTCGACCATGCGGACCCCTCGATCTTCACCGTGCTGACCTCGCCTTCGGGCGCGCCGGGCGTTGCGAATATCGATTTCGTCATTTTCCCGCCACGCTGGTCCGTCGCCGAACATACTTTCCGCCCGCCCTACTTTCACCGCAATATCATGAGCGAGTTCATGGGACTGGTCTTGGGCATTTATGACGCGAAGGAAAGCGGCGGCTTCGTTCCCGGCGGCTGCTCGCTGCATAATTGCATGTCGGCCCACGGACCGGACGCAGGTTCTCTCGACAGCGCCTCGAAGGCGGACCTCAAGCCCGTCTACATGAAAGACACGCTCGCCTTCATGTTCGAAAGCAAGTTCATCATGCGCCCCACCGCTACCGCGCTGAAGAAAGGGCTGCAGAAGGATTACCACAAATGCTGGCAGGATCTCCCCAAGCTGTTTAAGAGCAGAACATGAAGCTGGCAGCACTAAAGGCCCCCTCTCCTCAAGGGAGAGGGCACTAACGGCTTTCGCTTCGCGAAAGAGATTTAATAATTATTTTAAAGCGTGAACTTGTGGGTCTCGGAGTCGAATTTTTTCGGTTTCACGCCCTGGCCGCCGAAGTTTTTGTGCAGCGCTTCGTAGCTGACGACGCTTGCGCTTGCCGCGAGGACGACTGCCGCTGCGGCCACGAATACGAAAGCGAGGCCTTTGTTGTCGCCGCTGCTGCTGCTACCGCCCCAGCTTCCGCCACCGCCGCCTGAGCTGCGGCCCATCCAGTACCAGAAGAACCAGTTGTCGTTGTAACCGTAACTGTTGTAATAGGCCGACGAGCCGCCCTGGTAGTTGGAGGCATAATAATCTTTCATCTCCTTGCGGCGCGAGCGGCCGGCTGCGATGCCCGCAGCGCCGGCGCCGAAGGCCAGCAAAAGAGAGCCGCCTGCCGCGCCCCAGGGCAGGTTATCGGTCGGGCTCTTCTGGTCCCATGACTGGGACTGCGTGACGCCGTGTTTGGAATCCTGCCAGTCGTTGTAATAGGCTTTCGAAATCTGGAAACCGAGACTATAAAACAACAACGTGCCCGCCAGCGACGCAATGGCCGCGGCCTTGCCGAAAATGCTTTTCAGGCTGGGTCTGGGCGGCTTTTGAAGAAATTGCGCCGTGGGGGATTCTGATGAGGGCGTGTCGTCTTCAATCTTCTTGGTCGTAAAACCGTCCATGGCGCTCTTCCCTTCATTACCGTTCCCGGCTGTTGAGCCAGCGGGATAAAATTATGGGAAATACCATAACCGATTCCCTCTCTCTCCGCAAAGGAATTCTGGTTTTTATTCAGGGGGATGGGCGTAGTTGATTGATAATTCAGGGGATTGGGACCAATATTTATAAGGAATCCGCGTGGTTAAGAGAACAGGGATGCCCGCCTCAAGATGAATGCAAAAGACATTATTATTGTCGCGCTGATAGCGTTCCTGACCCTGCCCGCGCCCCGTACGCAGGCCGCTGATATCACCTCCACCTTCAACATGGCCGATCTCTCCCGCAGCTATGCGGGGAATTGTGACGCGCAGGCGGCGCAGCGGCACGCGAATATCCTGCCGCCCCACTTTTCCGGGCGGCCTGCGGAATTTCTCAACGATTCAGAATCGCTGGTGGTCTATTCCCCCTACCTGACCGGGCCGGAGCGCAAAACCGCGGAGCGGCTTTTCGCCAGCATACCGGCCTATGCCCTGCCGATCGCATATCGCGGGGGCGTGGTCTATGTTTTCACGCGCCGCGCGATTGTCGAAGCCGTGCCGGCCCTGGCTGTGGAGAAAACCTGGTTCGAGGATTACGGCGTGTACATGCAGGTGGAGCGCCGCCTGTATGTGCCCTTTGAAAAAGGCCAAGGGCTGACGTGGAAGCGGGGTCAGCACGGATATACCGCCCGCCGCTGGGCGCCGACGACGCGCGACCAGTTCCGCGTCATCAACCATGAAACAGGGCACCTGATCGACGAGATGCTGGGCGTCTACAGCCGCGACTCCTTAGGCGAGGACGGGCAATATCGCCTCAGCAACCGCCCGGATTACCGCGCCGCGACGCGCGCCGACCTTGCGCGCCTTACCTCATCTGACAGCCCCCTGAGCATCAAGAAAATCAGGAAGCTCGGCTATTACATGCCGCGCGCGTTCAATGGCAAGAGAATAGGCATACAGGACGAACAGCGCGCCCGCCGGGAAGTGTTTGCGGAACTCTGGGCCGAGGCGCATGGGCACGGCAAGAGCAAGCTTTTCATCGCGTATCCGCAGGCGTTCGCCGTCGTGAAATCATACGCCGATTTCCTGAAAGCGCAGGATGCGGGGGCGGTGGTGAAGTGCAAGTGGGGCGGGTGATGTCGAATGAAAGGCGAATCCAAAATTCTTTTGTCATTCCGGCGAAAGCCGGAATCCACGGACCTGAACGGTTCTGCCAAAACAGGCGTCGTCGGTTCCTTTTCGAAAATACGAAGTCCGTGGGCCCCGGCCTTCGCCGGGGCGACAAGCGTTTAATATATATACGGCACAATGACCTTCGTCCGCTTCATGTAATCGGCATATGCCGGCCCGAATTCGGAGAGCATGATTTTTTCTTCGCGCTTCCATTTGACGACATAGCCCGCAGTCATAATGACGAGCCCGACGAAGGCTTCCATCGTCCCCGCCGCCATCGCGCTGCCAAGCGCCGAGGCGAGCAGCCCGGTATAGATGGGGTGCCGCACCATCCGGTAGGGCCCGGTATCGACGATTTTGTGATCATGCTTCAGCGCGACCGTGCCGCTCCAGTACTGGCCGATATGGACGCGCGCCCAGACGGAAAAGACATGCCCCGCCATTGTCAGCGCAACACCCGACCACGCCAGCGCTGCGCAGTCATAGAGCTTCCCCCACATCAGTTCAGGGATGCGTCCCTCATTAAAGATGGTGACGATGCCAATGGCCGTCGGTATCGTGTGCTGCAGCCGGGCGAAGGTTTCGTTCTTCTTTGTCTTCAGCGTGAACTGCGCCGAAAAGACCCAGTAGAAAATCCACGCCAGCCACAGCCAGCCGCAGACGTGCAGGGGAAGATTTTGCGCCAGAGCTGTTTCCATTATTAAGTTTCGCTCATCCATATGCCCCCGTCGCAGGCCGGAGGCTACTCTCCTGTTTTGGGTTTCGGTTCTTCTGTGTTCTGTTTCGACAAGTTCACCGTCATGGTCTGGCCCTCCCGCCCTTCCACGGTGGCGACGGACTTGACCGTAAGATCCGAGGGCGACGGCAGCGCCATGGAAAGATCGAGGGAGACCGACCTGCCTTCGACCTTGCCGGAGAAATTGACGACAAAGCTTTTATCGTCCCGCCACAGGCCCGTGTAGTCGACCATTTCGCCGGCGCTGGTGATGGAATACCAGCGGATGCGGCTGGTGCGCAGGTCGTAGCCGATAATGTCCGTTCCCAGGTAATGAATGCCGACACCGGTCATCATGCTCTGGCATAAAATGCCCCAGCCGGCCGCGGCCTCGGCGCAATCGATGGCGACGCTGAAGGTTTGCCCTTCCTGGTCCGGAACTTTCATCCTGCCCGTGCCGGCCCAATGGCCTGTGAAAGCCTGCAGCCGCGTTGCTTCGACAGGCAGCACGCGGGCGGGCGCTTTTCCTTCGACGGGCGCCTGTTCTTCCGTTGCCGCACGGACCATGCCCGCAATGAAAATGGCGGCAAGAAAGCCGGCGATGACAAGATATTTTTTCATGTCTATTATCCCACTACGCCCGCCGCTTCATCAGTTTCGGGTAAAGCTCTTTCGCCAGCATTTCCCATCGCCGCTTGTCCGGCGCCGCGATCAGCATGCAGGGGCGCAGCATATAGGGCGCGAAGGGAATTTCCTCGGGCGTCAGCGCGACGAAAGCGCCGCATTCTTCCGCCAGCAGCACGGTCGCCGAATGATCCCAGGGCGTCACCTTGTTGATGTGGACGACAAAATCGGCTTCGCCAGCGGCGAGATTCAGGAAATCGTGCAGCGAGGAGCGCACGTTGATCATCTCCTTTACGGTGCCGTTCAGCACCTCGAAATGCCAAGCCTGCGCGCCGCCGCCCATGCCGACCATGTCCTTCAGGTCCTGCGCGCTGTCGCGGATCTGCGCTTTCTTGCCGTTGATGGTGGCGCCCTTCCCCTTGATGGCGATCGCCATGCGGTCGCCCGGCGCGTCATAGACCCAGCCGTATTGCGTGACGCCGTTTTTCACGAGCGCGACAAGAATGCCGAACTTGCTGCGGCCGTGCGCGAAGTTATAGGTGCCGTCGATGGGGTCGATAACCCAGACCGGCTGGTCGCCGTTGAAGCGCTCCAGCACCTTGTCGTCCTTCGACACCGCTTCCTCGCCCACCACCAGCGAGCCCGGCAGCAATTTCGCCAGCGCCGCGCTTAAAAGCTTCTCGGATACCTCGTCGGCGACGGTGACGAAATCACCCGGCTTCTTTTCCCTGATTTCGCCTTTCTCGAGTCTGTTGAAACGCGGCAGCACCTCGGTCTTTGCCACATGCCGGATAATCTCGGCGACCTTTTCTGCATCTATTTCCATAAATTTTTTCCTTTGAACAATCTCGCTTTTTCTAGCAGAAATTCATGCCAAATGAACCCCCTCAAAGTGCTCTTGACAGAATTGTTCATTCCCATATGCTTGGTCACGTTACTTCCCTAAACAACTACGGCAACTAATAGAAAGGTACTGTTATGTCTCTCAAGTCATTCCTCAAGTCGATCAAAGACAAATTCAACCCCCCCGCTGCTGAAGCGCCCAAAGTTGAAGCTCCGAAAGTGGAAGCTCCCAAAGCCGAAACGACCGGCCCCGTTGCTGAAGCAACGAAGCCCGCTGCTCCGGAAGCTCCGAAGCCGTAAGCTTTATCATTTTAAACCCCGGTTCCTCCACGAACGGCTTTATGCCTTCTTGCGGGACCGGGGTTTTTTATTGAGCAATTTATACGAGAACTGGCTTGAGAACCGGTCGCAATCGACGGGATCCAGCGAAACCTTGATATGCGCGAACTGTTCATCATCCGCGCGATCAATCACCTGGCCGCGCCGGTACAGCCAGGACAGCGCTTTGCCGTCGGTGATGGCGATATCCACAAACAGCGTCTTGCGGGCCTCGCCCAGCTTTTCGTCGATCTGCGCCAGCAGCCCGTCCAGCCCTTCGCCCGTCAGCGCCGATACGGCGGCCACACGTTCCTGCCGCTTCGCGCGCGTGATGGCCGCCTTGCGTTCGGTGGCGGACAGGGTGTCGATCTTGTTGAGGACTTCGATGATCCGCGGGTCATGATCCGGATCGATGCCAAGGTCGCGCAGGATGGCCAGCACGTCTTCTTTTTCGGATTCCGTATTTTCCTGCCCGATATCGCGCACATGCAGGATGACAGCGGCTTCCAGCACCTCCTCGAGCGTCGCGCGGAACGCGGCGACAAGATGCGTGGGGAGTTCTGAAATAAACCCGACCGTATCCGACAATATCGCCTTTGTTCCCGACGGCAGCTCGAGCGCGCGCATGGTCGTATCCAGCGTTGCGAACAGAAGGTCTTTCACGAAGACTTCTGCGCCCGTCAGGCGGTTGAACAGCGTGGATTTTCCGGCGTTGGTATAACCGACGATGGC
>SCTB01000154.1 GCA_004297545.1 Alphaproteobacteria bacterium | reverse complement strand
CTTCGGCAAGTCGGCGAAAGTGGATGTCGGCGGCATCGTGGCCTCCACCGGCCAGATCGATACGGCCGCCTTCATGTCGGGCGCAAATACGCTGGATATCACCGGCATGACAACCGGCACGGTTGAAAACCAGGGTCTGATCAGCATCAAGGCGGGCGGGCTCGCGGCTTTCGTCGCGCCGCATGTCGTGAACAGCGGCACCATCCAGGCGAATGTCGCGACGGTGGCATTGGGCGCCGGAAGCGCCGTGACGCTGGATCTCTACGGCGACCAGCTTGTCGCGCTGAAAGTGAAAGACAGCGTGGCGGGCGCGCTGGTGGAGAACAGCGGCAAGATCATCGCGGACGGCGGGCGCGTGCAGCTGACGGCGCGCGCGGCACAGGGCGTCGTCGATGACGTTATCAATATGAGCGGCATCATCCGGGCGCAGACCGTCAGGCAGCAGGGCGGCCGCATTGTCCTTGAAGGCGGCAGCAGCGGCACGGTCCGGGTTAAGGGTAAGATCGACGCGACGGGGCAGGTCAAAGGTTCCTCCGGCGGCCGCGTTGAAATCACCGGTCATCATGTTTCCCTCGAGGGCGCGACGGTTGACGCCTCCGGCATGAAAAATGGCGGGGAAGTTTATGTGGGCGGCGGTCTCTATGGCGCCATCGGCCCGATACCAGGCGCTTCTGTCACTTATGTTTCCGCGGACAGCGTCATCAACGCGAATTCCCTCAACACCGGCAACGGCGGAATGGTGGTTGTCTGGGGCAGTGACCGCACCGGCTTCTACGGCCATATCAATGCCCGCGGCGGCAAGAATGGCGGCAACGGCGGCTTTGTCGAAGTTTCGACCGGCAAGGGCGTCGTCTTCGAAGGTATAGTGGATACCACGGCGGCAAAAGGCACGACCGGCGAATTGCTGATCGACCCGGCTTCCGTGACCATCGGCAACGGCCCGGCGGCCCCCGACGGCAGCTACCTGAATGCCGGCAATATCGCCAATACGCTGGCCTTCACCAACGTCGCCGTCTCGGCCACCAATAACATCGATATCGGGGATGACATCAACATCTCGACCGGCGCCTTCGGTCCCACCTTCTTCAACCTGTCGATGACATCGAACGTCATCAATTTCGTGAATGACATCATCATGGGCGCGGGCAATCTCGCGTTCAACGCGCCGACGGTGAACCTGTCGGGCATCGCAACGACATCCGGGGGAACGCTGCTGTCAGGCTCCCGCATCGGCGGCGCCGCCACGGTGGTGAACGTGCTGGCCGATACGGCAAGCCTGCAGCAGGCGATGGATCTGGCAGCGGCTTCGTCGCCGGTTACGGTGAACGTGGCGTCGGGCCTTTATCAGGGCAACCTGACCGTCAACAAGCAGGTTTCCCTGATCGGCAATGGCGGTAACCTGCTCGATGCAGGGGCTGATGCGTCTGCGCCCACCATCCAGGGCATGACGGCGGGCGGCAACGTCATCGTCGTGAACTCGGCCAATGCGCATATCCAGGGCTTTAATATCAGCGGCACCGTAAACAGCGTGCCGAATGCCAGCAATAACGGCGTGACCGGTTCGGGCGCCAATGCCGTGATCGACAACAATACCTTCACGGGCTTTGCCTCTAACGGCATCGCAATGACCTCCGCGAACAACCTGAATGTCCACCATGACCTGTTCAGCGGCATCGGAAACGACGCCATCAACGTGAACGGCGGCACCGGGGTCACGATTTCCAGCAACGTCGTGCGCGGCGACGGCGGCACCGGCGCCGGCCATAACGGCATCACGGTCGACTCCAGCCCTGGTGTCGTCATTGATGGCAACCTGATCGAAGGCCTGAATAACGGCACCGGCGCGGGTAATGACGGCATATTCGTGAATCTCAGCAACAATGCGGTCGTCACGAACAACACGGTTCATAACGACGCAACACCGCTCTCGATGGGCGCTCTTGGCGTTTCCTTCAACATCACGAACAGCACGGGCGTGACGAATACCAACAACAACACCGTCAATGATCGCCCGGCACCTACTCCGGCGCCTACGCCTGCTCCGACACCGGCGCCCACACCCGAGCCCACTCCGGCACCGACACCCGAGCCCACGCCGGCACCGACGCCCGAGCCCACACCGGCTCCGACACCCGAGCCCACGCCGGCTCCGACGCCCGAGCCCACACCGGCTCCGACG
>SCTB01000153.1 GCA_004297545.1 Alphaproteobacteria bacterium | reverse complement strand
GTGAGCGAGTCTTCGTGGTTGCGCGCATTGATGAGTTTTTGAAAGCCTTCCACGAATTCAGGGTCGTTGTCGCCATGCGCCAGCGCCATGTCAAGCGCGGTCTCGCCCGCAGGCGATTGCAGGTGCTGGTCTGCGCCGCGCCTGAGCAGCACCCGCGCGGTTTCAAGCCCGCCGTTCTGCGCCGCCACCATCAGCGGCGTGAACCCGTCGCGGTTTTTCGCGTTCATGTCGGCGCCGCTCTCAATCAATAACGACGCGGCTTCCGGATACTCGCGCTCGGCGGCGAGGTGCAGCGGCATGTGACCGTCGGCGTTCATTTTCTCTTTCGAGGCGCCGAAATGCAGCAGCGTCCTCATCGCTTTCACGCTATTCCAGTAGACAGCGTCGAGCAGCGGCGTGACGCCGCCTTCGCGCGCTGCGTCGACGGGCGCGCGGCTGTGCAGCAGCAGCCCCGCGATATCCGGCCGGTCGATTTCGGCGGCAAGGTGCAGCGGCTGCGCGGAAGGCGTCGCGTGTTTTTCATGGGCCGGCGCGCCGTGGTTCAGCAGCAGCTGCACCGCCATGTAGTTTCCCTCTTCCGCCGCGATCGACAGGGCGCTCCGGTCGCCCAGACGCCAGGCGATGGCGTCGTCATAGGCCTCCAGATACTCTTTCAGCACGCCCACTTCGTTGTACTTCGCCGCCATGAAAAAACGATTCATGTTCGGGGGCTTTTTTGAACCCGCGCTCGCGTTGTTGAAGGGCTTTTTTGCGCTCATGATGGGCGTTTTATACATAACGGTTCAGAAACTGTCAATAAAAGGGTTCCAAAGGAAATTTTCGGTCCAGAAAGGGTTTTTTAAGGTTTGTTCATTACTGTACCCAGTTAAGCCGGCACCGACTCAAGCCGGAAGTTATGTCTACCTGTGGATATATCTGGACAGAATTTCAGAATGTGTGTTCAGATAAATTTCCTAACGGCGTGACATGTCGGGGGTGTTTTAGGGGGAGCTATCATGTCACGTTTACCGGAGAAGTTTACGCCGAGGCTGGTTGAGCGCTTTGAACTGAGCGCTTCGCATCTGCCGATTTCGTCCGTGCCGCTGCCGCCGGCGCCGGTACCGCCCAGGCCGCCCGTCGACAGGGGCGACTGGACGGTCGAGGTGCCGGGCTTAGGCTGGGCGCGCCCGCCCGTGCAGGTCGACTTCATCGGCACCATCAATGCCGAGAAGCCGGACCCCTTTGCCTCCGAAGCGCAAAAAGCGCGCCGCCAGAAACAGATCGACCGCGAGGCGGAACAGAACGCCGCCGCGCTTGAAAAAGCGGTTTTCATCTTAAGCCAGAGCCCGACCGGCCGCGATGTGCTGGAACAGCTGACGAAAGAAGGCTATCGCATTGTATTTGATGATCGCCGCACCGGCGACCGCGGCGCAGGCGGACTCTGCGATCCGTCCGAAAAACTCATCATCCTGCGCGGGCACGACAATCCCGAATATCTCGCCCTGCTGCTTGGCCACGAGTCGGTGCATGCGGTGCAGAATTCCCGCTGGGATCTCTTCCCCTCGACGCGCCACAAGCCGGAAGTCGGCATAAAAATGTCTTTCGCCATCGAGGCGGACGCCTATGCGCAGCAGTCGCAAATCGCGCTGGAACTTGCCTACGGCGATCCCGCCGGCCCTGCGGACCAGGTCCGTATGGAAGGCCCGCTCCTGCAGATGCGTGACCGCTTCCCCGACATCATCCGCGCGGCGGAAAAAGTCCTCATCGATGATAAATCATTGCAGAACGGCGCGACCGTCGCTGCCGCCTTCGAGGCCTTCTACGACAATTTCTACCTGCGCACCTTTTATGAAGACGCGCATATCGAGTGGGCGGAAACCTATGCGCCGAAATTGAAAGGCTCTTTCCCCTGGCTGCAGCGGCATTTCAGCAAGGATACCGACAGCCAGTGGATCAAGGACCGCATCCAGCACCGCGGCAAGTCATACCTGAACGACCACCTGCCGCACATGAGCTTCGACGACCGCCGTCATTCCGGCGTGTCGGAGGCGACGGGCAAACGCATCCAGAAGTTCTACAAGAACCACCTTTCGAAGGACGCGCCGCCGGTGCTCAAAACCTTCGGCGTCCATATGCGCGACGCGGCCGAGCTGGTGCTGGGCCTGACCTCGAGCATCCATGCGATCTTCAAGCAGAGCGACGATCCGACAAAACCGTCGCTGCGCGCCCCGCCGCGCCGCAAGTGGGGGATGTGGGAGTAAGGGCCTTTCGTTGAGACTTCAAGCCTTTGGCGACTGGTCATAATAGATTGACATTGGTCTTTTTAATGCCATAATCTGCCCTCATCCATTGAGGGACGTGGAAAATGGCCGCAGCAGACCCGGTTTGGCAGAAAACGCTCGATGCTTTGAAGACGCAGCTGAACGGTATGCGGGCGGATGACGTTTTGCTCCCGCAGGGCGTGCGCGAGGCTTTTGCGCAGATCGACCTCTCGCAATGGTCCAGCGACCGCAAGGTTTTCACCTTCGGGCAGCTCGACGTCGACAAGATGATTCCGTTGTGCCGCGAGGGCCTCGTGCCCTGGTGGTGTCCGTTCACCGGCGCGATCTACAAGGGCGACCTCGCCGCCGTTAAAAAAATACAGAAAGCTTTCGAGCAGGACCTGGGCAAAGGCGAAAAACCCAATATGTCCTCCGCGCTGACCTGGATCGTCTATCCGCATAAAATCAGCGACGGATTTTCGAACGCCATCGAACCCAAGGTCATCCGCCAGCTGCTGGCTTGGGGGGCGGATGCGAATTACGAGAACGGCAAATGGCTGGAATTCGCGCTGCGCAATCTCGACGCCGAAGGCATCCGGCCGTTCCTCGATTACGGCGCGCAGTCGGGCGCCATTCTGCGCGTCATGGACGACCTGCAGAAAAACCAGAAGTTCGCGCAGCTCGGCAAAATCCAGGACGCGCTTGCGCATTGCAGTTACGTCAAGGTCGACGACCAGACGCTGCTCGAAGCAAAATATATTCCCGACGCGCGCGGCTGCTCGGTGTTCAAAACGCTGTTCAACTTCCGCTCCCGACGCGTGCATGAGCTCTATGAAACCGGGCAGGGCGCGCAGGCTGTGATGAACGCCATGCCGTTCGAGGAATACGACTCCGAAGCGCTCGCTTACGCGCAGGAAAAACTGCAGCAGCTGGGCGGCAAGCCGCGGCCTTTGGGCGAAAGGCTCGACAAACCCGCGAAACCCGCATCGCTCAAGGGGCTGCAGAATGGCGGCTGATCTTGGCGAATGGAAGCAGGGCGTCGAAGTCCTGCGCGGAAGGCTGGCGAATATTCCGGGAGTCCTGAGCCCGGAAGGTTTAGCGGCGCGCCTGGAGGACGCTTTCAGAGTTAAATCCGGCTGGACGACGGAGCAGGATGTCTATGCCTGCGGACAGCTTGAACCGGAAATTCTTGTGTCGGCATGCCGCGCGGGCCTGCTGATGTGGTGGGTGCCGATGGCGGCCATGACTTACTTCGGCAACCTTGAGGGCCTGAGAGTGGTGCACGATGCGATGGAGAAAGACCCGGGCAAGGGCACGAACAAGCCTGACCTCTCCACCACGCTCACCTGGGGCTGCTGGAATTACAGCATTATCGAGGGAGCGCCTCCCGTCATGAACCCCGATGTCGTCAACCAGCTGCTCGACTGGGGCGCCAAACCCGACGTCGGGGAACACAACCAAGGCACCTTTTTCGAAAAGGCGCTGCGCACCAGCAACGCCGGCGTCATCCGCGCCTTTCTCGCCCACGGCGCGCCCGTGGAGCTTGCCCGGAATGTTATTCGCGAGTTCATCAACGCCGGCAACTACCAGCAGGCGGCGCAGATACAGGACGCCTTCGGCATAGGCGGTTTTTATACCAAGGTCGACGACCGCACCGTCATGGAAACGAAATATATCTCCGAGGCGACGGGAGACTCCGTGCTGCGCACGATCTTCAATTTCAGCGCGCGGCGTGTGAACGAGGTCTTCGAATTCGCGCACGGCGGCGGTGCGATGAACAGCTGTTCCTTCGAGGACTACGACCAGAAGACATTGCATGTCGTAAGGGAGAAACTCGAAAAACTCGGCGGCAGGACGGACGACGCGCCCTGCGCGCTGGACAAACCGAAGCGGCCACGGCTTTAAGTTTACGTAATATAAACTCCGTCATTCCCGCGAAAGCCGAAATCCACGGACATGAACATTTTAGCGATAACAGGCGGGTTTCGGTTCTTTCTGAAAGAAAAAGTCCGTGGACCCCGGCGTTCACCGGGGTGACGCGCGGCTTGGGTTGACATATCGTCGCCGTCCGTCTATGAAAATACCCACATTAACAGATTTCCGGGAACGGGCGGCCGTGAGCGATTCGTATTTCAAAAGCAGCGACCAGGTGCTTGTCGTCGAGCATGACGTCAGCGTACGCCGCTGGGACAACGCCCGCCGCTACATCTATGTCTTCGACTTTGAATTCCGCACCATGACGGCGATCACCGATTTCAATACGTCGAGAGAGAGAATGGAAGTCCATCCGTTTCCCGGCGTCGACGCCGGGCTCCTGTCGCGCATGCGCGACAAGCTTGTCGAACTGGGCGGCGACCCGATGCCGCTCTCGGACCAGAAGAAAAAACTTCCCGCCCCGGCGCCGCCCCGCAAAGAGGAGGGGGCCAAGCCATGATCGACGACCTTATCAAAGCCTCGAACGACCCCGACCGCTGGAAAGACTGCGCCGGGGAAATCAACGGCGTGCTGCGCGCCATCGACCTCGACGCCGCGCGCCGCAAACCCGGCCCCGCGCTCTCCGAAAAAGACGCGGAGGCGGAACGCAACAAGGCCGTGGAAGGCATTAAGAAGACCGTCAGCCAGATGCAATACGCGCAATGGCCGTCCAACCGCATGCTCTACACGCTGGGCCAGCTGGATACCGACCGGCTTCTCCTGTGCTGCGAGAAAAAAATTCTCGACTGGCAAAACGTCATGAACGCGAAATCCGCCTTCGGCACGGCGGAGGACGTGAGCCGGATCTTCGAGCAGGCGCGCGTGCAGGGCACGACGCTGGATCTTTCCTATCCCCTGCGGCATGCGGCCAAACCGGTGCTTCTCGTGGCGGGCCTCCGGCACGAAGGCAATATCGATACGACCGCGCAACTTCTGAAGATGGGCGCCGATCCCGCGACCGACAACGGGCAGGTATTCCAGACCGCCGTGCTGGAAGGGCGCGCCGACATCGGCCGCGTCATCGCGCGCCATGGCCAGAACGGGCTGCTTGACATGAACGCCTGGGTCAACTGGGCGAAAAGCAGCCGCAAGCTCAAAGCCTGGGACGATTTCCGCCAGATACAGTGGGAATACGGGCGCTTCACTGTCGCCGATCACGAAACGCTGATCGAAACCAAGCCGCTGCCCGACAATACCGGCAATCTGCGCATCCTCTTCAATTTCGCGTCGCGCCGGGTCGAGGAAATCCACGAATTCACCAACCCGCGCCAGAACCAGGTGACCGGATATACCTTCGACGAATACGGCGAGACCGCGCTGGAAGCCGCGCGCGAGAAGCTTATCGAACTGGGCGGCCACCCCTCCGGTCTCGGGCAGCCGCTGCGCGGCAAGGGCGCCGTCGCCAAGCCTTCCGTTTTCGGCCTTGGAAAAACCTGATGGGCAGAACCTGACGGCGATTACTTAACGCCGCTCACTTCTTTTTCGGATTCCGCAAACGCACATAGAGCGCGCCCTCGCCGCCGTCCTTCGCGCGGGATGTCTCGACGGCCAGCACGACATCCCGCAGCTCCGTTTCCTGCAGCCAAAGGGGCACCATGCGCCGCAAGGTCCCGCCGCCCACGCGGCCCTTGCCCGTGATGATCAGCAGCGTGCGCGCACCTGCGCTTTCCGCCCGGCGGATAAAGCGGTGCAGCGCCCCATAGGCCTCGTCCCGGGTCATGCCGTGGAGGTCGAGGCGTGCTTCGATGGAAAGTTTTCCCCGCTTCAGCTTCTCGCGCGTCGCCGCATCAAAACCGGCGGAAGGAGGCGGACGGGCGCCCGGGGCGGGCGGCCGCGGCTCAGGTCTTGGCGCCGGCTGCATCTTGACAGGGGATGGTTTGGGTTTATTTGATTCAGATGATTGCTTTGCCGCTTCCTTCCGGCGGCGGAATGGCCGGACGGTTTTCGCCACCATCTCCCATAAGGCGCGGTCATCGCCGTTTTCCCCGCCTTTGCGGCTCATTATCCCCCAACTCCTTCAAAAGGCGTGACAAGTCATACGTTTTTAACCAACTCATGCTATACTAAAATCTCGGGAAACTCGAGATCCGCTAAGGTATCCGCACATGAAAAACATGATTTTTTCTGCCCTGCTGTCGTTCCTCCTGCTCGGTTCCGCAGCAGGCGTGCGCGCGGAAGATCTGAGCGGGTTGCGCTCGGATCTTGGCTCCACGAGCTCCCGTCCCGAAATTGCCGACGACGCCGAAATCGCCATGAAGTACTGGCTGCTGGCGCGCAAGGAACCCAAGTTCGAGGACATGGCGCGCAAGACGAAGAAATACCAGGAGGCTTCGCAGTTCGAGCGCGACGGGATTCTGTCCGGGCAGGTCGCCATGATGAAGAACACGTATAACAGCGTTTCCTTCTCGCGGCCCACGGTCGTGGGGATGAAGGTGCGCCTGTCGGCCTACAGCCCCAAGAATGACGGCTTCGCCATTACCGATTTCGAGGAAGAAACGTATTTCATGTATACTTTCGCCGGGGAAAATTACGCGATCGTGCCGCGCGGCCTCATGGATCACCAGTTCCTGGGCCCCATCCAGGACCAGCAGAGGGCCTCTAAAATCGCGCATATGGGCGGGAACTTCCATGTGTTCGACCTGATGGTCTACGTGAAACTGGATTACGCGGACCCGCCGGACACCATGACGGAGATCGGCGGGAAGCGCTATCACATCATTTCAGGACAGGTGGCGCATGTCGCCCTGTATGGCGCCAATGAAACCGAGCAGCTCTGGGGCGACAATAGCGACGAATTCAACAGCACCCAGCACAACGAACTGATGAACCTCAAGCAATAACCCTTGGAAGGGCAGGGGGGACTTTTGGGCGGCGTCCTGTTCCGGCTTCAGTCGAAACGTAATCCGCGCATCGGTGCGGTCATCCGGCTGTCGCTGTTTGGCATGGCTGTCGTTTTTGCGACGGCGCCGCTTTTCCTTCCGCACTTCGGCATCCGGGAGCCTCTTATCGCCTATGGACTCTATGGCCTTGCGTCCCTGGACATAGGCCTGGCCTTCGTTCTTCCGCCGGTTATCGAAAAGCAGTCGATCTCCGAATACCTGTTTTATGAAGACCGGCTGGAAATAAAGCTGCAGGATCGCGTCTATTCCCTTCCCTATGAAAATATCGCCGGCATCGAAGAGGCGGGAACGGCGCAGGATGCCGAGCACGGCCTGACCGCGGTCCGCATCACGACGGTCACAGCCGCCGGCATTCCGTTTTTCGGAATAGGAAAGACCGTGCTGCTTCCGTCGCTCTCCACAGCAGACCTAAGCCTCCCCCGGATCAAAGAAGTGGTTGAGAAAAGCCGCCGGGCATAGGATACTGGCTTGAAACTATTGGAAGATGGGCATGGAAAAGCGACGTCCCATATTAACGGTGCGACCAAAATTCGACTCCGGCCTCGCGATGGCGGAGGCGCTGGTTGTCACCCTCGGGGGCTTCATCGTCACGACTGTCGTGCTCGGCACTTTTTTCTTCATTCTTCTTTCCCTTATCGGACTGGGGCGGCACATATCCGCCAGCGGCATTTACGGCTTCTTTTTCGGCCTGAGCGTACTGGGCATTCCGCCCCTGTTCTATGAAGTGAAGAAACGCGCTTTCCAGCGCACGATCTACAATTTTTATGACGATTATATGGATTTTCAGTATTTCCATTATTACATCAACCGCCGCCGCGGCCGCGTCCGGTACGCCGACATCGCCGATATCGCGCAGCACGCCTCCGCCCTGCAGGAACATCAGCGGCTGACGACGATTTATCTTTATGTGCCCGGCATGGGAATGGGACGGCGCGGCGCCTTTGCCGGGCTCAGGCTTACCGACCTGCCGCAGGCGAAAGATTATATGACGAAGGTCATGGATATCATCGAGCAGCGCCAGCCCGTTCTTCAGGCGCCGCCGGACGCGGGAGCAGCGGCGCCCTCACAGCCGGGAACCGCGGGCGCGGCGCCGGTCGCCCCCGCAACTCCTGCAACTCCCGCGGCGCCGGTTGTGACGCCGGCTTCTCCCTCCTCGCCGCCCCCTGTGACTGATGGCTGACGCGAAAGCCGTCCCGAAAACGCCGCTGCTGCGGCTGCATTCGCATTTTTCGCCGCTGCTGGTTTTTTACCATCACCCGATCCGCGTCGCGGTCAGCCTGTTGATTGCCGTGATGCTCCTGCCGGAACTCCACAAGTTCATCCGGGATGAATGGCATCTCGCCGCCGCCGATGCCCAGATGGCGGCGGTGCTCGGGATTTTCGGCGTCGTTTTCCTGCCGCAGTTGTTGGTCAGCGCGCTGGACTGCAGCAGGGTGGCCTACGCGTTCTATGACGACCATGTCGAATTCACCGAGAGTTTCCTCGTTCGCGACGTCATCCGCATGCCTTACAGCTCGATCCGGGGCGTTTCGATGTCGGCGGGCCTTATGCAGCGGCTCGTGGGCGTGGCGAATATAGCGCTCGTCATGCACGGGCGCACGAATGCAAAACGCAATCCGCAGCAGCTGAGCCAGGTCATCCGCGACGTCAGGAAGGCTCCCGCCGCCGTCCGGGAAATAGAGAAGATCCTCCAGAAATGGCAGGCCGCCGCGCCACCCCCGCCGTCAGTCAGAGATTCAGCCGGTAGCCGCCCTCCTCCGTGACGAGCAGCGCGGGGTTGTCGGCCGACGCTTCCATCTTCTGGCGCAGGCGGTAGATATGCGTCTCCAGCGTATGCGTGTCGATGCCCTCCTGGTAACGCCAGACGTGCTTCAGCAGTTCGTCGCGCCCGACGGCCGGGCCGCGCGAACGCTTGGCCAGGTAAACGAGGATGTCGGTTTCCTTGTCGGTCAGCGCGATGACTTCCTGCCCGCCGCGCTGCAGGGTTTTTTCCTGCGGCTCGAACTCGTAGGGGCCGATGGCGAAGGCCTCGAGGTAAAGCACGGGTTCGTCCAGCATCTGCTGCGCCTGGCGCAGGATGGCGCCGAGGCGCTGGGGGCGCGCAGAATCGAGAGGCAGCGACGGCACGCCGGCCGGCAGGTCCTTCGGCGCGCCCGAATGGATGACCAGGTCCGGCTCTGCGTCGCTGCCGGAACCTAAGATCAGCAACCCCTTATCCTCGGCAAACTGCTGTAAAAGCGCCGTTTCCAGCGCAGCGGGCAGGTTCAGAAGCCTGATTTTACTTAAGTCTTTCATGCTCCTCGCATTTTACCCGAAAACCATTTGTTAAGACAGACTCTGCTAAATTGGTGGGGAGGGACGGAAAAGAGGAGCAGGGATGGCAACCCAGAACCCCGAGATCATCAGCCGGTACGACGTGATGTTCGCAGCGCGGACAGGCGTCACCATATTGATCGACAAGACCCCCACCTTCGACTGCGGGGTCGAGGTGCCCGTCCAGTTCCGGATCAGTCCCGACAATCCGCGCGACGTCCTGATCACCGCCGATGGCAAATCAGCTCTTCTGAAAGACCTGCGCAAGGATTATCTCGACGAAGCCGTCGAGCGCGGCGTCATCATGTTCTACGAAATGAAGGACGACGAAGTCGTCCGCTGCACGCCCTGCAGCTACAGCAAGAAATAATACCTCACGGCTTAAGCCCGCTCTCGTTCATGAGGTCATCCCGTCACGATGGCGGGACGCCAGATGCGGACGCGGCGTTCGATGGCTGCGGCTTCGCCGGAGGGAAGGCGGGCGCCAGCGCGGTCGCGCATCCGCGCCGCGTCCGCATCGCCGTATTTCGCGGCCAGACCGAACCAGAAATACGCCTCAGCCGGGTTGTTTCGCTGCGCATAGAGCGCGCCCAGATTATACTGGGCGTCGGCCTGTCCCTGCCGGGCGGCGCGCTGGTACCACTTTGACGCCGCCGCCGCATCCCGGCGCACGCCGCGGCCCCGCTCGCAGAAGACTCCCATATTGTACTCGGCGGCGGCAAGGCCGTGCGCGGCGGCTCTTTCATACCAGACGGCAGCCTGCGCGTCGCTTTTCGGGACTCCCTCTCCGCGCTCATAAAGGACTCCAAGGTTATACTGCGCCTGCGCGTAGTCTTTTGCCGCCGATTGCCGGTACCACCGGATCGCCTGCGCGTAATCTTTCTTCACGCCGGCGCCGGTCGCGTACATCTCGCCCATCAGCGCCTCGGCGCGGGCGTCGCCTTTTTCCGCGCGCTCGCGAATCGTCGACACGCGCGTTTCAGCGGAGCAGGCAGGGAGAAGAAGGACGCAGGCCAGGCCCAGCGCCAGCAGCAACTGTTTCATTGGGTTTTCCCTTACCAGCGAAGCGAAAACGGGTTTACCGGTGTACCAACCGGCCTAACGCCGGCGGACCGCCAAAAGTTCCTTCAAAGGGGGGCTTTAAGGATACGCGCCGCGCCTGACGTCGTAGGTCTCAGACTCCTGAACGGCGCGGAATTCCTGAACTCTCTTCTGCTGCGTCGCGAACTGCTCTGCCGTAAGGGTTTTCCCGACCCTGTCGCGGAATTTCGCCGCCTCATCGTCCTGCTTGGCGGCGACCGCCAGCCAGAAATAGGCGTTTTCGTAGTCCGGCGACGTGCCCTGCATGTAGGCATGGGCGAGGTCCATTTGCGCATTCAAGAGCCCCTGCTTCGCGGCCCGTTCATACCATTTCATCGCCATGGCCGGGTCGGGCTTCATGCCGTAACCATTCGCGTAAAATGTGCCGAGATTGTATTCGGCTTCCGCGCTGCCATGGGAGGCCCCGGCGCGGTACCACATCAGCGCCTGGTTGTCGTCCTGCTTGACGCCCATGCCCTCGTGGTAAAAGGCTGCAAGGTTGTTGATCGCCTGCACGTCGCCCTTGTCGGCCGCAATCTTCAGCCATTTGGCGGCTTCCGCATCGTCCTGCTTGCAGTCCTTGCCGTCGTGGAAGCAGAGCGCGAGGTTGTAGGCAGCGGCCATGTCGCCTTTTGCCGCTCTTTCCTTGAGCGTCGCGGCATACGGAGTCAGGGTTTCGGCGGCAAGCGCGGAGGAGGATAAAAGCACGGCGGTCAGCAATGCGGCGCAGGTCTTCTTCATCGGTCCGGTATCTCCTGAAGGGCTCTATTTGGTTTCGGGTTTGTGCTGGGAATACATCCATTTCCACAGCGCTTTGTTGTAGAAACGCGTGTCGTTGCAGTCATGGCCGAGGCCCTGAATGCCCAGATGGTGCACGTCCCCTTTGAACTTCTGGATATAATAGGCGACGTTGCGGCTTAATCCGATCGCATATGTCTTGTCTTCCTCGCCATGCAGCGCATAGATAGGCACTTTTGTCATCTTGGGCGTTTCCGTCTGGGACCAGCCCCCGGCGAGCGGGATCGCCGCCGCGAAAACCTTCGGATACTGGCGGACCGCCCCGAAAGCGCCAAAACCGCCGTCGCCGCAGCCAACGACATAAATGCGGTTGAGGTCGACGGGAAAATTATTCGCCAGATCCTCGACCAGCTCGACGACGTCGGGCAACCCCTGCGGCAGAGCCGCGTATTTTTCCAGCGTGGGGTCTTCGGGGATTTTGGCCGGGAAAGCCCACATTTTCTTGAAGGGCAGCGTGGGCACGACGAGGAAGGACGGATTAGAGGCCAGCAGATCCTTGTCCAGCAGGTATGTCCCCGCCTGCGCCAGGCCTTTTTCGTCATGCAGGACGACGACGAGAGGATAAGTCTTGCCTGACTCTATCTCCTTCGGCTGTCGCCAGAAATACGTCATCTCATGACGCGGGCTGCCTTCCCGGCCCTTTGTCGTGAACTCCTTGCGCATGTAGTACTTGGTGTTGTCATCCATCGGCTTGTCGTTGCGCATGGTTTCTTTTGGCGCGGGCGGCGGGGGCGGGGGCGGGGGAGCGTCCGTAAAGGGCTTGTCGCCGGCGGCTGCCGGCGGATCGGCGGCGTAAGCAGAAACGGCGCAGGCCATCATCGCCATGAAAAGAAAAATCCTGATCATCTTCTTGCTCCTGGTCCGTTCTTGCATTCGAATAACGGCGGCCGGAAACGGCCCCATCCCTGTGACAGTTTGGACTTTTTTTGGCGTGATGGCAAATCCGGATTAATGCTTAAAACCGCGTCCGTCCTGCGGTCGCGCGCTTACCGAAATTCAAGGGAGACCGAATGAATTATTTTTCAGAACAATCTGGCGCGCCCGGCGGAGAACGAGTGTTTTACTTGTTATGCACGTCCGTCAGGTCGCCCTCTTCCTGCTCCTGCGCCGGATCGGAATAGCCAGCTTCCTCTGTCTCTTCGCCGTCCTCGCCCTCTCTCTTGCGGCGCTGCTCCTCAAGCGTCCGCTGCACCATTGCCCGCGTCTGCCGGGCGCGTTCCGCATTCACGCGCTCGATTTGGCGCTGGGCTTTTTTCTGCGCGGCTTCCACCTTGCGCAGGAGGGCTTTGCGCTTGCGCTCCGCCGGCGTTCCCGCATTGGCGTTGACGGTGTCGTAGATGCTGGCTCCCGCCGTTCCATCGTCTTCGGCTTCTTCCTTGGGCGCAAACGAGGCTGTATAGGCGCTGGTCGGCGGCGCGGCTGCGTCCTCATCTTCGGCCAAGGGCTCGGGCGCCACTTCCATTTCCGCCTCGGTCTGGACGTCGCCCGCCTCGCCGGCACCGGCATCGCCCGGGTCCGTCACGGAAGCATGGCCGCTCTCCTGGCTGGCGCCCGTCCCGCTGTAAGGGGAATCCAGGTGTCCGCCGGGACCGTTATAAACCGGCGTCGCGGTGGCGGCGGGCGGGGCGCGAAATCCCTGCTGCGGCGGCATCACGCCGGTATAGCCCTGAGCGCCTGCGGCTTGCGGCCATAGCAGAAGGCCAGCGGCCAGGGGAAGCATGAATTTCATGTCGGTGGTCCTTTCATCCAGAGGGCATAGACGGCCCTTGCCGTTACATCTTCTTCAAGATCTTGATGGCGTCCTCCAGCCGTTTTGCGGCCTTGGAGGATCCTTCGCGCGTCTCGGTGACGAAGTTCTCGGGCACGCCCATCCGCGTGTACAGCTCCTGCGGCATATCGCGCCGGACGCGCATGCCGCTGGCGAAATTGGACAGGGCCGAAATGGAATCGGAAAGCACTTTCTCGCGCGCCTCCGCCGTCGGGGCCGTCTCGATGTCCTTCATCAGCTTGTCGATCATCTGCTTGGCGCTGAATTCGACCGGCAGCATGCCGTCGATGCGCGGCTGCGGCAGCGACACGACCGGATAGACGTGGGGCGGCATATGAATGGCATTGGCCATGTTTTCCGGCATCTGGTCGAGGCGGATCTCGATGCCCGTCATCGCAGACAGCTGCTTCAAGTCGTCTGCGGTCAGCATCTTGCGGTTCTCGTAGCCGGGTTTCGAGCTCATCTTGCGCTCGCCCGTGCTCATGCCGCGCGGACGGGCGCCGGCGGGCGTTGCGGCGGTGGCTGGTTTTTTCACGCGTTTTGTGGCGGCCGCGGGTTTTTCGGTTCCTTCTTCCTCGCCGGGCTCGGTCTGCGCTTCCTGCTCGGTCTGCGCGGGAGCGACATGACCGGGGATGAGGCCTTTATATCCCTGCGGCTCCTTCTTCGTGCCGTTGTTTTTAGGCTTGGCGCTGGGCGCGATGGCGCCGCCATAGGTGTTTTCGGAGCCCTGATCGCCGGTATTGTCCGGGATAAGACCCTTATAGCCCTGCGCCAGGCCCTGATGGGCTCCGGCTGCGCAGAATGCCAGCATCGTTGCGATGGCTAAAAACTGGAATAGCTTTTTCACGGCCACAACTCCCCACTCATGAATCGGCGGCAAAAAGAATTGCTCTCAAAGCACCTCTCGTTATTATATCATATATTCCGCATCAGGAACGGCAACCCCGGCCGGGGATATGCCTGTTTTTCGCTAACTCCTTGAAAGACATAAAAAATGCCTTCGAACCCGCTGAGACTGCCCGTTGCGGAAATTCTGAAACTCTATGAAAAGAAACGCCTTTCGCCGGTGGAGGTCACGCAGGCCTGCCTGAAGCAGGTTCTGAAGTACAACCCCGTTCTTAATGCTCTTTGTCATATGGACGAACGCCTTGCGCTCCACCAGGCCAAGGCCTCGGAGAAAAGATGGGCCAAGGGCGCGCCCTCGGGGATTCTCGACGGCATCCCCGTGACGCTGAAGGACACCGTCAACGTCAAGGGCTGGCCGACCCGCTTCGGGTCCAAGACCACCAGCGCTCTGCCGCAGCGCGACGACAGCCCGCAGGTGGCGCGGCTGCGCGAAGCCGGCGCCATTTTTATCGGCAAGACGACGACGCCCGAATACGGCCACAAGGGCGTGACGGACAGCCCGCTCTGCGGCATCACGCGCAACCCGTGGAACATTCACAAAACGCCGGGAGGATCTTCCGGCGGCGCGGCCGTCGCCGCCGCGACGGGCATGGGTTTCCTCAACCTTGGGGGCGATGCCGGCGGCAGCTTGCGCATTCCGGCCAGCTTTTCCGGCGTCTTCGGTTTCAAGCCCAGCCCCGGCGTCGTGCCCGCCTGGCCGTCGTCGCTGTTCTCGACATTTTCCGCTTCCGGCCCGATGACGCGCCGCGTCGCCGATGCGGCCTATATGCTCGACGTGATCACGCAGCCGGATTTCCGCGACTGGCATAACCTGCCGCTGCCGCCGATGCAGTTCGTGAAAAACCTCAAGGCTCCTCCGAAACTGAAAATCGCCTGGTCTCCCTCCATCAACGGCGTGCAGATGCAGCCGGGCGTCCGGGAGGTGCTCGAACAGAAACTGCCGCTGCTGAAAAAACTGGGCAGCGTCGATGAAATCCGCCTCGACGCGCCGGGGCTTATCGACGTCTTCAACAAGCACTGGATGGCGATCGCTATGCATCTGGTCGCCGCGATACCGCTGAAGCAGCACAAGGACATGGACCCGCGCCTGCTGCACTGGGCGTCGCGCGGGGCTTCTCTCAGCCTGCACGATTATCTGGAGGCCGAGCGCGCGCGTATGGAGATTGGCGAATATTTCAAGAGCCTCCTGACCACTTACGACGTTCTGGTAACGCCGGCGACGGCGATGACGGCCTTCGAAACGGGCGTCAATATGCCGCAGGGGCCGAAAGGCAAGCCGTGGGACGACTGGACCCCTTTCACCTATCCGGCCAACATGGCGAAGCTGCCCGCCGCCGTGCTGCCCGCCGGGCTAACGAAAGACGGCCTGCCCGTCGGCATCCAGGTGATGTCGGGCTTCCTGAAGGATGTTCTGCTGCTGCAGGCCTGCCTCGCGCTGGAAGAAAAACTGGGCTTCACGCCGTGGCTGGAGGCAAAAAAAGAGGGGTAATTGCTTACCCCTCCTTTTATCCCCTCAAAACCGGTTTTATTTTCCGGTCGCAGCGGCTTTTTTCTCCATCCGTGCCTTGAAGCGCGGCGAGTTGCAGCTTTCCAGCCCGTTGAAATCGGTAGCGGCCTGGACGCAGCTTTGCGCTTTCTGAAGCTCGGCGATGCGGTTGTTAATTTTTTCCAGACGCCTGGATTTCGCCTCGTCGAATTTCTGGTGAACGGCGGCGTCCTTCGCGGTCGGCGCCGTCGGGGTTTCGGCCGCGAAAGCAGACGTGGATATCAGCAGAAGGGCGACGAAAAGAAGGTTCTTCATGGGTACTTTCCTTATGTTGGGTTGACGTTACGGTTACTTCACCGTTTCCAGCGTCTTGCGAAGCCGGGAAACGATTTCGTCAATCTGCCCCTCGTTGACGATCAGCGGCGGCGACATGGCCAACGTATTCAACGTAAAGCGCATGACGACGTTCTGTTCAAAAAACAGCTTGTCAAAGGTTTCCATGGCGCGGCTCATCTCGTTCGGATAATCGCGCTTGCCGGGGTCCAGCTCGACGCCCGCCATCAACCCGATGGTGCGCACGTCGACGACATGCGGCGCGCCTTTCAGGGTATGCAACGCGTCGGCCCATTTCTTCTCGAGCTTCGCCGCGTTTTCGAAAAGCCTTTCTTCCTTGTAGACTTCCAGCGTCGCAAGGGCCGCCGCGCAGGCCAGCGGATGGCCCGAATAGGTATAGCCGTGCATGAACTCCACGCCGAACTCCCCGCCCTGCATGAAAGCGTCATAGACATGCTTGCGGATGAAGGTCGCGCCCATCGGCACTGTGCCGGAATTGATGCCCTTGGCCGAGGTGATGATGTCGGGCTGGATGCCGAAACGCTCGGCAGCCGTGGCCTTGCCGAGGCGCCCCCAGCCGGTGATGACCTCGTCGAAAATCAGCAGAATGTCGTGCTTCGTGCAGATCTCGCGCAGCTTCTCCAGGTATCCTTTGGGCGGCACCAGCACGCCGGTCGAACCCGCGACGGGCTCGACGATGACGGCCGCGATATTCTCGGGGTCGTGCAGCGTGACCAGGTTCGACAGGTCATCCGCCAGATGCGCGCCCCAGGCCGGCTGGCCTTTCGTGAAGGCATTCTTCTCGAGGTTATGCGTGTGCGGCAGGAAATCGACGTTGGGCATCATCGCGCCGGCATAGGCCTTGCGGTTGCCCTGCAACCCGCCGAGGCTCACGCCGCAGATATTGACGCCATGATAAGCGCGCTCGCGGCTGATGATCTTGGTCTTGGTCCCCTTGCCGCGCATGCGCCAGTAGGCGAGAGCGATTTTGACGGCCGTGTCGACCGATTCAGAACCGGAGTTGCTAAAGAAAACATGCTCTATATCGCCCGGCATTTCGGCGCAGAGGCGCGAGGCCGCCTGAAAGGCGAGCGGATGGGCGAAGGCGAAATTGGGGGCATAGTCCAGCTCGCCCGCTTGGCGGCGGATGGCTTCGACGATTTTCGGGTGGTTGTGCCCCGCGTTCACGCACCACAGGCCGGCGGAGGCGTCGAGCAGCTCGCGACCGTCGTCGGAATAATAGAACATGCCCTTCGCGCCGGTCAGCAGCCGCGGCTTGCGCTTGAAGGAGCGCTGCGGCGTGAACGGCATGAAATGCGCCTCAAGGTCGTTCGGCTTCAGGGCCGGCTGGGGGGCTTTCTTGGACGAGGCGGAGGGTTTCGCGGCGGAGCTCATTTTGTCATATCCTTGTTGTCGGAGTCGTTTGCTTTCAAAAGCCGGTCAGAGCATACTCGCAGGGACCTTGGATAATCAACCCCGCTATAATTATGCCAAATAAGAACGGCCACGACGATTCTGAAAACCAGAATGTGACGCGCTTTCCCGACCCGCGCGAGCGCCGGGAGATCGAGCATCGCTTAAGGGCTGCTAACGACCGCGCGGATCCCAAACGCGAGCCGATTCTGAACCTGCCGCCAGCGGTTAAATATCTGTGTCTCGCCCTGATCATCCCTCAAGCACTGATACAGATGCTTGAATGGGCGCCGGAAGACTGGCATGGCATCGCCATCATTAACTGGCTGATAGAGAATTTCAGTTTCATCCTGCTACGCTACTCCGGCGAAATGTCCCTCGGTTGGCAAGGGTTGGTTTCGCCTGTCACCTATATGTTTCTCCACGGAGGGTGGGTGCACCTTGTCGTCAACGTCCTGACGCTGGCGTCGTTTGGTTCAGGTTTCGAAAGGTTCCTGGGCGGAAAGAGGCTTGTCGTGATTTTTATGACGACCGGTGTTATTGGCGCTTTTACGCAGTTCGCCGCGCTACTGTTATATGGAGCACTTGGAGAAACATTGCCGCATGCCGATGCTCCTCTGATTGGCGCCTCGGGCGGCATCAGCGGCGTGGTGGGGGCAACATTGTTACTGCTGCAGGAAAAGGGCTTAATGGGGGAAAAGGGAAAATTTCCGGTCGGAATGATAATTTTTTTAGCTTCATTTCTTCTACTTGGTTTCTTCGGTATGCCCGGCGTCAGCCAACCCATTGCGTGGGTGGCGCACCTGGGAGGCTTCGTTGCAGGCCTGTTGCTTTACCGCCCCGTCGCGCGTTCAAAAATTTTCGGCTGATATCTCTTGTGCCTGTTGCGACGCAGCGAACCCCAAGACCTAGTGGCTGATTCTAAAGCTGCGCAACTTCGCAATAAAACTGCGCGAAAACCGCTTGAGGAAGAGCGGGCTTCATCTTAAATTCACTCGGGTTTTGAATTCCAGAGGGAGTTATCAACATGAAAATACCATCGGGCAGCGCGGCCAATGCCGCGCTGCTGGAACAGATTCAGGAACAGATGCGCGATATGTGCAATCCGCATTACGACGAGTTTTACAAGGTGACGACGGAACGCGGTTTCACGAAAATCACCATTCCCAAAAACCGGCAGCAGAATATTGCCTGAAAAAGCAACGGCCTTCAGAGGCGTGAGTGCGGAGGCTCGAGGATGCCGCGGCTGAAGCCGACGGCCTGGTTCAGCGGCTCGTGCACGTCGAGGCTGGGCGTCATCCAGGACATGCTGTTGAAATGCCCGCAATGGCGGCACAGCGCCTGCCATTCCGGCGCGCCGTGGCCGCAGGCGGCGCAGATCCAGCGCGCATCTGGCGCCGCGTCCGCCGCCATTTCCAGCCATTCGCGCGCCTTGGCCTCGCTCCCTGTTTCCTCGCGCTCGAGCCGCGCCAGCGCGCGGTAATCCATCGCCTGCGTCAGCTGCTCTCGCGCTTCCTTCCACAGCTTGACCTGCAGCGCCGCCGCGCCGAGCAGGCGGCGTCCTTCGCGGTGCCCGGGGTTGAGGTCATCAAGGCGCTTGGCCCAGTTGTAAATATCGCGTCCCGCGTCATAGATGGACTTCGACTTGCGCGAGGGCGGCGACCAGCCCATCCACAGGGCGGCCAGGTCCGGGTGGGGGTTATTCTGCCACGCGGATTCAACAATTCTCAGTGCGGCGCGGCGTTTTTCCTTCTCGTCGTGGAGCCGCGCGGCGCGCGCGGCGGCTGGCGTGAACCCGGGATCGATGGACAGGGCGCTCTGGGAAAGCTTCAGGGCCGCCGCCTTTTCCCCTTGCGCCTCCGCGTCCGCGGCCATGGCGGTCCAGATCGCCCGCCGGTGGCGCGCCGCCGCCTGCGCGTCGAAAATGCCCAGCTTTTCCGCCTTGCGCAGCGTGCGCTCCGCCTTCAGCCATTCACGGTTGCGGGTTTCCAGGTCGAAGAGCGTGCGGATGACCCACTGCCTTGCCGGCTGCAGCGTTTCCGCGCGCCGCACGAGGTCGAGGGCTTCGCGGTAATTGCCCTCGGCCAGCGTTTCGTTCAGAAGGCCGCGGACGCCCAGAAAAGCCGCGCTGCGGTCGTCCAGCAGCTCCGCGAATTCGCGCCGCGCCTTGGGCGCGTTGCCGTTCAGCAGCGCCGTCTGCGCGGTCAGCAGCCGGGTCAGCGGCGTGCCGGGGATCGTTTTTTCGGTCTGCCTTGAGAGACGCGCCGCCGCCTGCGCGTCGCCGGCCGCGATGGCGACAAGCCCGTCGGTTAAGGTGCGGTAGCCTCTTTCGCGCCTCACCGCCCAGCGGTAGCGCCGGTAAATGGCGGGCACGGCGACGAAGCCGCGCCAGATGCGGTCAAGGCGCGTCGCAGCGAACAGCAGCACCAGGAGAAGAAAGCCCAGGAAACGCAGCTGTATCTGCACTTCATAGCCAAGGCCGTTGATCGATATCCAGTGCGCGGGCTGCAGCGTGAGCCAGATGATGGCCCCCGCCAGCAGGGTGACTTTTGTAAAAAACCAGAGCGCGCGTAACATCTGTCGCTACTCCCCCGTCGGCCCGATTTCCTGGCCGCCGCCCGCCCCTTGAGCGCCCGGCGAGATATAAGGCGCGGCTCCCCCGCCGCCGCCCGTCAGCTGTCCGGCGACGTTCTGGAACAGGCCTTGCAGGTCAAAGCCGGTGCGCTCCTGTATCTGCTGCAGGATGACCTGCGTGATCGCGTTGCCCGCATCGTCCGCCATCAGCGTGCCGGCGGCCTGGCTGACGAAGGGTTTCGCGGTCTCCGCCGGCGCGCCTTCGAGCATCTGCAGCTCCTGGATGGCGCCCTTGACGTCGCCCTGGTTCAGCTTCAGCTGCGCGCGCGCCACCGTCGCATCCACGCCGTCGCCCTTGATGTCGTCGACCTTGCGCACCTTGACGAGGGCGGAGAGGCGCTTGAGCATCTCCTCCTTGGCCGACAGGTCCTGACCTTTCAGCTTCGCCATCACGATGTCGCTCGCCAGCCCCTCGAATTCCTTCTGCAGGCGCGTGCGCGACAGGACGCCGCTCTCGGCATAGGGAGTCAGGCGGTCCAGCGCTTTCTGCAGCTCGGGGTCGTTGCCCGCGAACTTGCGCAGCACGGCGAGATCGTTCTGGAACGGCTGGCCGGAATTCACGTCCTCCCTGTATTCGTTCAGCGCGAGCAGCAGCGCGGCGGCCCCCAGATCCTTCGGCTCCACGTTGCCGAAAACCTTGTCGAGCGTCGGGTCGCTCTTGCGCGCTTCGGCGATCGCGGCGTTCAGCCGTTCCGGGTCGGCGCCCGTAACGGCCATGATCGCCTTAAGCTTCTCCATCGAGGCGTCCACCGCCTTGCGGCCGGAGGTCGTGGCGTTCATCTTGTTCAGCGTGGACAGGACGCTGATGAGCTGCTGCAGCGCCTTGCCGGCCTCGGTGTTCTGCACGACGGTCTGCGCCACCGTGGACACGGCGCCGGCGGTCGACTTGATGGTCTGTACGGTATCCTGGAACTCGCCGATCTTGTTGCTGAGCTGGCTGCCGAGCGAGGTTTCGCGCTCATGCTGCAATTGCGCCATGCGCTTGTTCATGGCGTCCATCTGCGCCTGCATTTCCTTTATTTTCTTGGCCTCGTTCTTGACCTCGAAGAATTCCGGCGCGAGCAGGAAGGCGCCCGCGTAAAGGACGGCGATCGACAAAAGCGCGCCCGTCACGACGGTGCGGTTGAAAAAGCGCCATTTTTCTTTCGCGATGCGGTCGTACTGACGCTGCTCGTAGGAGCGGCGGTCGACGCCGGCGCGGCGCTCGGGGCCGGTGTAGCTGTCGGAGTGCACGACGCCGCGCTTGTCGACGATGGCGCGCTTCTGGCGCCGGTCGGTGGTGCGCCGGCGGTCCTGGAAGCTGCCCGCCTGCTGCGGTTTGGGCGCGCCGCCCGCACCCGGGGCGCCGCCGGATGAGCTTTTGTCGTCGTCTGACATTCCAATTCCCCCTTGAGTCCACAAGCTGTCGAGATCGATGTTGGCGGCCTTCGCTGCCTCGATGACGGAATCCACCCGCGTTTCCGGGATCACGCCGCGCTTTTTCCAGCCCTGAACGGTGGAAGCCGTGATGTCAAGCCGGTTGGCGAGCGGCCTTAAGCCCCCGAAGGCCTCGATGACCGGGTCGGCGGGCAGCGGCGCGTTGTTCGAGCGCCCTTCTTCCTTCGCGCGCAGGATATCGAGGACGGATTCGAGGTGCGGCGCCTTCGCGATGCGTATCGCGCGCCATGGCAATTCGCGGATTTCCGCCGCCACGCGGTCGGACAGGCAGACGGCCTCGAGATCGGCGCTGACCCCTTTGAGGTCCTGCTGCTGCAAAAGCCGCGCGAAGTTGGCCGCGGTGCGCGCCGAAAACAGCGTCACCGTCGAAACATCCCCCTCGGCCAGTGCGCGCCCTACGTCCGTGGGCAGCGCCTCCATGAAGCGGGCCTTGTAAATGGGAACGCGGTCGACGGCAATGCCGTCGCTTGCCAGCTGCGGGCTTAAGTCCTGCGCCGTGTCCTCGCCGCACAGGTGCAGAACCCGACGGATATGAAGGTCGTTCTTTTTGGAGCGGATCAGGCTCGCGACATCGTCGCCGTTGCCGCTGGCCGAATAGACGCGGTGAAACCCGGCCTTCGACGCCGCCTGGGCGGTCGCGTCCCCGACCGCAAAGACAATCGGGACGCGCTCCGGATGATCCTGCGCGAAAAGATTGACGGCCTGCGCGCTTGTGAAAACAATGCCCTGATAGCCGCCCAGGTCCGGCACGGCGGCTTCCGTGTCGACATACTCCGTCATCGGCGCGAGGTAAACCTCGAACCCTTCCAGGCGCAGCTTCTCGGCCAGTTCATCGGCGGCCGGCTGCGGGCGCGTAACAAGGACTGAGCGCATCCGCCCCTCTGACATCAACTATCCCCCATCATGACGAGCATAGCAGAGATGGGTCAATATTGATTTAATTCAGGAATTCACGCAAAACGGCGTCTTCGCGGCCGCCCTGCCGGATTCCAGAATACATGTAAGACGATGCGCGGACGGGGTTTCTTGGAATCCGGCCACTGACGGCATATTCCGTTTAATGCATTTCGTATTTATCAACTAATTCAGCCGTATAGAAAGAAGATGCACACTGTCAGGATTTTTTCAGCAATTCCGCGCCGGCGGTTTCGCCGACCTTCTTTGCCTCGTGGAGGTTGGTGACGTTCATCATATA
This sequence comes from Alphaproteobacteria bacterium, assembly GCA_004297545.1. GTDB lineage: Bacteria > Pseudomonadota > Alphaproteobacteria > Micavibrionales > UBA2020 > JAPWJZ01. The sequence continues at coordinate 2,133 of SCTB01000153.1, read as the reverse complement.
GGACACCTTATGGACGCGGCTGCCGTCGGGTTCCGCCTTCAGGGCATCGAACCGCGCGCGGCCCTGCGGGTCCGGCTCCGTCATCAGCGCGGCCAGCGGCGTGCGGCAGGAGCCGTCCATCACGGCCAGAAAGGCGCGTTCCGCTGTCACGCGCAATTCAGTCACGTTGCAATGCACAGGTTCCAGCAGCTTCCGGGTTGCAGCATCGTCTTCGCGGATCTCAATGCCGACGGCGCCCTGCGCGACGGCGGGGAGCATGACATCCGGCTCAAGAATACAGCGAATAAGATGTTCCTGCTTCAGCCGCTTCAGGCCCGCAACCGCCAGCAGTGTCGCATCCACGACGCCTTCCTGCAGCTTTTTCAGCCTTGTGCCGACATTGCCGCGGAAGGTCACGACCTGCAGCTGCGGGCAGCGCGCCAGCACGATCGCCTGCCGCCGCAGGCTGGACGTGCCGACAATCGCGCCATCCGGAAGGTCGTCCAGCGTTTTCGCTGTTGTCGCGAAAAAGGCGTCGCGCGGATCTTCGCGCGGCAACAGGCAGGGGATACACAGGCCATCCGGCAGAACGGTCGGCATGTCTTTCATCGAATGCACCGCGCAGTCAATGTCGCCCGCCAACAGCGCCTCCTCGATTTCCTTCGTGAAGAGGCCTTTGCCGCCGGCTTCCGACAAGGGGCGGTCCTGGATGCGGTCGCCGGAAGTCGTGATGGTCACGATCTCGATGCCGCCCGGTACCTGCAGGTGAGCGTGCTTCGCTGTCAAAGCCGTGGCCAGCAATTCCGTCTGGGCCAGCGCCAGCGGACTGCCGCGCGTACCGATTCTTAAGGGCTTGTTCATGGCTGTAAGGTTTAACCTGTTTGACGGGGGCTATTCAAAGACAATGTATTACTTAAGTTAAATCAAAGGGTAAGACAAATATTATTTACCATAATTATTGACTTTTTCCTGTCATTACAGTAGTATCTTTTAGTTTTGGTCTCTATAGACAGGGAATTCACCATGACAAAAAGCAGCGACGCTCTTGCCGTATCCGGCAAAGAAGAACCGGAAGACGAAGGCAACGCCGCGCAATCCTTCACTTTTGACGAGGTGATGGAAGCCCTGCGCGCGGAGACAGACAGGCTGATGCCGGACAATGCGCTGCTCGAAGGAGCAAAAGCCGGGGACTATGCCAAAGTGATCGAGGCGCTGGCGAACGGGGCCCGCAAGACGGCTGTTGATAACGACGGCAATACGGCTGTGCATCTCGCCGTCATCTCCGGCAATCGCGACATCGTGCAGTTCATGCTCGGGCGGGAATTCGCGGCAGATCTTGCAAACAAGTCTGGTTTCACGCCGCTCAGTTACGCGGTGGCTGGCAAATATGCGGAGATCGCCGGCGATCTGGCCGCTGCGGGCGCGAACGTCAACCACGCGATATCGGGACTGAAGGAAACGCTTCTGATGATCGCCGCCTACCGGGATATTCCCGAACTTGTGGAAACCCTGTTGAAAAGCGGCGCGCGTGTCGACGAAAAAGATTCAAACGGCGTCACCGCTTTCATGCGGGCGGCAGGGCAGGGCAACCTTGATTGCCTGAGAAGCCTGATGGACGCGGGAGCCGATCCTTACCTGAAATCTGATACAGGCAATACGGCTTTTGCTTTTGCGAAACGGACAGGCGGAGCGCAGGCGGTGGAATGTCTCAACGCTTACCTGACGGAATATATGGAGCGCGTCGCGCGCGTCGGCAGCGCGAAGCCGGTGTCGACGATGAAAACAATATCCCTCAAGAAGACAGAATATATCCCCCATGGGTAGCGAAGCGCAGGAAGACCTGAACAGGTGTTTTTATTTACTTCCAAAATATTGAAAGAGTGCATTTCCCGGCTGCGACTCGAAATACCAGGCAGCCGCACTGCACTCGAAGGCTTCCTCTTTAAAGTAGAATAGGTAGTGGCGCGGTGAGTTCATCGCGCATCCATTTGAAACAGAAGTTTTGAGATTGAAGTATTCATTATAGCAAAATTTCCGGAAAATACATGAACAATGTCATGAGGGTGCGCGCCGAAAATTTTCAATTTATGGAAACATAATTAAAATAATCTTAACCCCGTTTGCTCCGCGTTAATTCCTATATATTTAATAGGG
>SCTB01000152.1 GCA_004297545.1 Alphaproteobacteria bacterium | reverse complement strand
TCCAGCTGAATCATCGGGAAAGGCACGCGGCCAAAGAAAGCCTTGCGGATCATCCACAGCAGGGCCGTCGAGTCCTTGCCGATGGACCACAGCATGCCCAGGGGCTTGATGCGGTTATAGGCTTCGCGAAGGATATAAATGGTCCGGGATTCGAGATCGTCGAGATAGTCCTGCATTCTGATTCTGCCCCTTTTGACTGAACTCAGTTGATATAGCAGGACGAAGATGGCGTCTCAACCCATTGTGCATAAATAAAGACGGGATGACCTGCAAAGATCATCCCGCCTTTTATATTTATGTAAACTTTTGACGCTTATGGCGCGAAACGCCCTTTGGAAGCAGGCTTCGGCGCTTTGGGCTCCACCTCGACTGCCGGAGCTTCCGGCTTGATCGTGTTGTCGTTGAAGGCCCGGGCGGCTGCTTTCTTGTCGTCGTCGGAGTCGAAGCCGAACTTGCTGGGCTTCGCCTTGGCGCCGGTAAGACCCTGCAGCGAGATGCCGCTGATGTCGGCCAGCGTGATCGTGGTAAGCGCCTTTTTCAGCTCCTCCGGCGGGATACCGCTGTTCTTGTCCAGCTTGTGCTCGTTTTCGAGGCGCAGCGCCAGTTCCTTCTCGGCCTTTTCGACCAGGTTGCGGACCGTGCGTCCGTTGCCGAAGGAGGCCTTGGCGCGTTTTGCCTCGACATCCAGCATATCCATCGCGGTCGCACGCGCTGCCGGTTCCATCACATAGCCACGCTCTTTCAGCATGAAGTCCATGATCTGGCCGAGCTGCGGCATCGTGTAGTCGTCGAAGTTGATGTAGGTCATGAAGCGCGATTTCAGGCCTTCGTTGGCGTCGATGAATTTCTTCATCGGCTCCGTATAGCCGGCCACGATGACGATGAGGTCTTCGCGCATGTTTTCCATGGCGGCGACCAGCGTGTCGATGGCTTCACGGCCGAAGTCCTTGGAATCGGAACCCGGGCCCGCTTCGCGCGACAGGGCATAAGCCTCGTCGATGAAGAGGATGCCGCCCTTGGCTTTATCAATCTGCTCCTTGGTTTTCAGCGCCGTCTGGCCGACGAAGCCGGCGACCAGGTCTTCGCGCTTGACTTCGTGCACGACCGGTTTCTCGATGAAACCCAGCGCGTGATAGACCTTCGCCACTTCGCGCGCGAAGGTGGTTTTGCCTGTGCCGGGGTTACCGGTGAAAACCATATGGCGCGAAATCGGCTTGGCCGCAAGCCCCAGTTCCTGCTTCATGCGGTTGAAGCGCGCAACGGCGATGTTCTGCTTGATGTCGCGCTTGGCGGTGTCGAGACCAATCATGTTGTCGATATTCTCGAGCGCTTTCTTCAGCGTCACTTCGTCGTCGACGCCGGCGCCCTTGACGTCCTTAAGGCCCTTGGGCGTGGCGGCGATGCCCGTTTCCATCAGGTTGTCGGGCAGCGGCTTCGTCGCGACGACGGGAAGAACGCCCTTGTCGGCTTCTTCTTTCTTCGGCCAGACAAGCGTGAAGAGCTTGCCGGTCTTGCCGTCTGCGGTCATTTCGACGGCATAGGTCGTCTGACCGTAGGGCAGCGTGTTGGGATTCTCCGGCGTGCCGCCGAAGGGATTGCGGTCCGCCAGCAGCGGACCGAACTTGTTGATGACGCGTCCGTCGAGCGATTCGATCGCGGAGTTGAGCGGCTGGACGGCCTTGCATTCACCGTTCTCGTCGAGCTTTACGCCGTACGCAAAACCTGTTTTCAGGTCGACAATCAGGTGTTTTGTCATTTCAGGCATGATTACCCCCTAATGGCTGTTTACGGCAATTTTCTTGCCTTTAAACAGATGCATGTTATTAAAAATTACCCCTAGTGCCGCGATAAGATAATTTAATTCATTGAACACCTGTTCGCTAACGGTTTTTGAGGAGCCTTTTTCATAGATGTCCATTTTTTTTCTTTAAACCCCCCTTGGTATTCCTGAAGGTCTGCACTAGAATCCGGCTGTCGATTCCCTGCATTTTTCGTCTCCGAGGCTCTGTAAAATCATGCCCTTCACGCCTGATGTCATCTCTGTATTGCTGGGCGTCGCGGGCGTGGCGCTGGGCTTCGGGCTCGCCCGTTTTGTTTACGGAAAATACATCGCCGACTGCGACCGCCTCAATAAAGAAGTCCAGCAGCTGCTGCAGGAGAAAACAAAAGCGGAAACCGAAAATGCCGCTTTCGCCGAAACGGTGCGCCAGCACAAGGCGGACATCGCCGAGATGGAAAAGAAATTCGCGCTGCAGTTCGAAAACCTCGCCAACCGCATTTTCCAGGAAAAATCGGCGACATTTAAAAAGGAATCCCAGGAGGGCTTGGGGCAGCTGCTCAATCCGCTGAAGGAAAAGCTTCAGGAATTCCAGAAAAAAGTCGACGACTCTTTCGGCCAGCAGGCGAAGGAACAGTTTTCGCTGCGCAAGGAGATCGAGAACATCGTCTCGGTCAACGAGAAGATGTCGCTGCAGACCGAGAACCTCACCAAGGCGCTCAAGGGCGATGTGAAGGCTCAAGGCAACTGGGGCGAGGTGATGCTGGAGAAAATTCTTGAGGAATCTGGCCTGCGCCGCGATGACGACTACACGCTCCAGGGCGCGGAACTGGGCCTCAAAGACGCGGAAGGCCGCGCGCAGAAGCCCGACGTCATCGTGAACCTGCCCGAGAACAAGCATATTATCGTCGACGCCAAAGTCTCCCTCACCCATTACGAAAGATATTGCTCGGCGGAAGACGAAGCCGCCCGCGCGTCTGCACTGAAAGATTTTATCGCTTCCATCCGCGCGCATGTGGCCGGGCTGGAACAGCGGCGCTACCAGGATACCGGCAAGCTCGGTACGCCCGACCTCGTCCTCATGTTCATGCCCGTCGAAGGCGCTTACTCGCTGGCGGTGCAGGAAGACGCCGGGCTCCATTCGAACGCCTGGGACCGCAAAGTCGTCATCGTCTCCCCCGTTACGCTGTTTGCGACCCTGCGCACCATCGCCTCGCTCTGGCGCATCGAGCGCCAGAACCGCAACACGCTCGAAATCGCGCGGCAGGGCGGCATGCTCTACGACAAGGTCGCGGGCTTCGTGAAGGACATGGACGATCTCGGCAAGAAACTGTCGGCCGCCCATGACGTGTATGACAAGGCCTACAAGAACCTCACAACCGGCCCCGGCAACATCGTCAAGCGCACGCAGGACCTGCAGGCGCTGGGCGTCAAGACCTCCAAGACCCTGCCGCAGGGGCTCCTCGAAGACGACGCGGAGGGGGACGGCGATACCGTAACCCCCTTGAAAACAGCGGAAAACGGCTGATTTCCTTGACTTTTTGCGCCTTTATTCCTATTTAAAGAACAGGAAAGGGCTTAAAGGAATGGCCATACTACCTATATATGTCGCGCCGCATCCGGTGCTCAAGAAGATCGCCGAGCCCGTTACAGAGGTCACCGACGACCTGCGCAAGCTGATGGACGACATGCTGGAAACCATGTACGCGGCCCCCGGCATCGGCCTTGCCGCGCCGCAGGTGGGCGTTTCCAAGCGCATCCTCGTGCTCGACGTCGACCAGCCCAAGAAAGACGACGAAGACGCGGACATCCCCAAGGCCGAGCGCCGCGGCAAGCCGCAGTTCTTCGTGAACCCGGAAATCACCTGGGAATCCGAAGAAAAGAACATTTACGACGAGGGCTGCCTCTCCCTGCCCGGTCAGTATGCCGAGGTCGAGCGCCCCAAGCGCGTGAAGGTGAAATTCTTAGGCTATGACGGCAAGCAGCAGGAAATCGAGTGCGACGGTCTGCTGGCCACCTGCATCCAGCATGAAATGGACCACCTGAACGGAATTTTGTTCGTCGACCACCTCTCCACCCTCAAGCGCGATATCGTCATGCGCAAGCTTAGGAAATGGACCAGGGAAAACGCCGAGGATATCGCCGCCTCGCATGTACTTTAACCTTATCCTGCCCCCGAAAGACTGTTTGACATAATTATAACAATTGATTAAGTTGCTGTCAGTTCCGTCAAACCCGAACCGTGTGACAACAGCCATGCAGGACAAATTCAATCCGATTGCCAGCGTGCCCCCCATTGTTGCCGAAAGACTCGGGCGCGAGCTGCTGCAGGCACTCGACAGGAACAACCTTGCATTGATTGACTTTCCGCGGGCGCTCGAGCTTATCAATGCGGGCGCGGATATCACGCTGCAAAACCAGTATCAGCGCACCGCGCTGCACCTTGCGGCCAGCGCCGGCAATCTTGAGATATCAACCGCGCTGGTCGAGCGCGGCGCCCCACTGAACGGGAAGAACAACCACGGCCACACGCCGCTCTGCGTCGCGGTCATTTACGGCCATGCCGCCATCGCGGAGCTTCTGCTGAAGGCTGGCGCCATTCCGGACGGGGGCAACAACTACGGCGAAACGCCGCTCGCCCGGGCGCGCTATTCCCACAACACCAGAATCGCGGCGATGCTCGAACAGGCGATGGAGGAATGGCGCGACCAGGGATTGCCGCTGAAGAGCGATGTAACCGTTTCGAAACCGCTGACGCTCAAGCGGTGACTTTTTCCTTTCAAGCTGTTAATAATTGCGCATGGAGACGAAACCCCTTCGGATCGCCTTTATGGGCACACCTGATTTCGCCGTCGAGGCCTTGAACGCGCTGCATGCGGCGGGGCATGAGATTGCGGCTGTCTACTCGCAGCCGCCGCGGCCGGCGGGGCGCGGGCATAAACTCCAACCCTCGCCTGTCCAGCGCCGCGCGGAAGAACTCAAACTGCCGGTGCGCCACCCGAAAAGCCTGAAGAAAAACGCCGAGGCGCGCGCGGAGTTCAAAGCGCTCAATCTCGACATCGCCGTCGTCGCCGCTTACGGCCTGCTGCTGCCCAAGGAAGTGCTGGAGGCGCCGAAATACGGCTGCCTGAATATCCATGCCTCGCTGCTGCCGCGCTGGCGCGGGGCGGCGCCCATCCAGCGCGCCATCATGGCGGGCGACGCGGAAAGCGGCATCTGCATCATGCAGATGGATGAAGGGCTCGATACGGGTGATGTTTTGATGCGCGGCGTCGTGCCGATCACCGCCACGACGACGGCGTCTCAATTGCATGACGCGCTGGCGGCTCAAGGGGCGGAGCTGATCGTGAAGACGCTCGCGGCCATCGCCGGCGGCCATCCGCCGAAGCGCGAAAAACAGTCCACCGTCGGCGTCACCTATGCGCATATGCTGGAAAAGGAAGAAGGGCGCATTAACTGGAAAGATCCCGCCGTCGAGATCGCGCGGCAGATACGCGCCCTCACCCCCTGGCCCGGCGCCTGGTGCCTGCAGGGCCAGCACCGGATTAAGATTCTCGAGGTAAAGATCGACCGGACGAGCGGCGTACAGGGCAAGCCGGGACAGATTCTCGACCGCCATCTCGTCGTCGCCTGCGGCGAAGGCGCGCTGCTGCTCAAAAAAATCCAGCCGCAGGACCGCAAACCCATGGACGGGCTGTCGTTCATGAACGGCGCGCATCTGAATGTCGGGGATTGCCTGACGTGACCCAGCGCTGGAAACTCACGCTTGAATACGACGGCACGCCTTTTTCGGGCTGGCAGCGGCAGGAGAATGCGTTTTCGGTGCAGGAATGCCTGGAGAAAGCCGTTCATGGTTTTTGCGGCGAAACGGTGACGGCCCATGTCGCAGGCCGAACCGATGCCGGCGTGCATGCGCTGGGCCAGGTCGCGCATGTGGATATCGAAAAAACCGCCGATGAAAAAACCGTGCGCGACGCGATCAACTTCCATATGCGCCCGCATCCCGCCGTCGTCGTAAAGGCGGAGCCCGTCGACGCGGATTTCCACGCGCGCTTTTCGGCCATCTACCGCGTTTATTGCTACAAGATCATCATGAACCGCCGCGCCGACCCGGTGCTGCATCACAACCGCGCCTGGCATGTCAGCTGGGAACTCGATGTCGCGAAAATGAACAAGGCGGCGAAGCACCTGATCGGCCACCATGATTTCTCCAGCTTCCGCGCGGCGGAATGCCAGGCGCATTCGCCCATGAGATCTTTGCAGCGCCTCGAATTCACCGAGCACAAGCACAGCCCCGATTTCGGCCGCCATATCGAGCTCTGGGCGGAGGCGCGTTCATTTTTGCATCATCAAATCAGGAATATGGCGGGCACGCTCAGGCTCGTTGGCGAAGGAAAATGGCAGCCCGATGATGTGAAAACCGTATTGGAAGCCAAAGACCGCACCAAGGCCGGGCCGATGGCCCCGGCCCACGGCCTCTATTTCGTGCGCGTCGATTATCCCAGCGATTTCACGAAGGGCATCGACTCGATGCTGTAATTCGTTTTTGGGGTGAAACGGCCTGAAACAATCGGGCATTCCCCGCCGGACTTTCCGCCGCAACTTCAGCGCCCTCGCCCGCGTTACATCGCGTTACACAAAATTACATTGCGGATGGGGAAAATCTTTGTCAGTCTGAACGCAAGCTCAGGGAAAAGGTTATAGCGCAGCAGCCCTGATCAACGCCTCCACGATCTTTTCCAGCCATTCTTTATCCGTATCGTCAAAGTCATCCAGCGCGTCGCTGTCCACATCCAGCACGAACAAGGTCTTCCCATTCACGACGCCAGGCACCACGATTTCGGATTTCGAGAGGGAGCTGCAGGCGATATGGCCGGGGAATTTCTCGACATCCGGCACAACAACCGTTTTCTGCGTGCGCGCGGCGGCGCCGCAGACGCCTTTGCTGAACGGAATTTCCACGCAGGCAAGCGGCCCCTGGAACGGGCCCAGCGTCAGCGTGTCCGGCTTCACCACCCGGTAAAAACCGACCCAGTGGAAATCGAAGGCCGATTTCAAAATCGCCGCGACATTCGCCATATTGGCCACCATGTCGGGCGTGGCCGCAATCACGGCTTCGATTTGCGGCAGCAGCGCGCAATAGATTTCGTCTTTGTCGATGCTTTTTGGGACGGTAAGTGTTTTGGCCATTTGTTTAACCTTGGGCGTTTATCCTTGGGTTCAACCGGATTTAACCACAAAAACAGGCGAACCAGAATTCACATCGATCTTTATGAATTATGTAATATGCCGGTTGATATCCTGTGATAATTTCCGAAAAGACCCAATTGACTCCTCCCCCTTTCTGGTCTAAAAGAATATGAAAATCTGCATTTCAGGAGCTTCCCATGCCCGACGAACAAAAGCCCGGCAATACCCCGGATGATGACAAGCTGAATCCGGAAGACGTCTATGATCCGAACAAGCCGGAAGCGCGGGACACGACCGAAGAGGACGAAGCACACAAAAAACACATGGAAGAGCTGTTCGGCGACCTCGACGAAGACGACAACGGCAACAAGAAAGTCGACACCATCGAAAGCTTGCGCGCGGAGCGCGACGAGCTGCTGCTGAAACTGGCCGGGAGCGCCGCGACGCTGGCGAAATCGCAGTCCGACAACCTGACGCTGACCAAGCGTCTCGACGAAGCCAAGCAGCTGATCACGCGCACCGAAGCCAAGGCCGAAGACGACAAGAAATTCGCCATCGAAGGCTTTATCAAGCAGGCGCTGCCCGTCATCGACACGCTGGAGCTTGGCCTTGCCTCTATCGACAAGAAGCACCGCGCCGAAGATCCGAAATTCGCGAAGCTGGCCGAAGGCGTCGAAAAAACCCTGAGCCAGCTGACCGCCGTGTTCAACAAATTCGGCGTCAAGGCGATCAACCCGATCAACGAGCCTTTCGATGCCGAAAAGCACGAGGCCATCATGACCCAGCCCAAGGAAGGCTGCGACCCGGAAACCGTGGTCACCGTCTGCCAGAAGGGCTACGAGATCAACGGCCGCGTCATCCGCCACGCGAAGGTCATCGTCACGCCGCCGGATTGCTGATACCCTTCAACCGTCATCCTGAGCCCGAAGGGCGAAGGATCTCCCTTGAAGAAAGAGAGATTCTTCGCTGCGCTCAGAATGACAACAAGGAAGGATGGTGTCCAACACCACCCTTGAAATCCCGCGCAAAAACCCCCATTCTTACTACAGAATGCGCATAAGGATTATGTGAACATGACCCAGCCTGAACCTGCCAACGAACCGCTGCCCGAGGAAGAAGGCAGCGCCCCGGAAGCCGAAGAAGCGGCCGAAGTGTTTCCACCGCCCCCTCCTCCTCCGCCACAACCGTCCGGCGGCCAGGAGCTGGCGCAGGCGAAGGCGAAAATCGCCGAGCTTGAAAAAAAGCTGGTCGAGGTCAAGGACCAGGCGCTGCGCGCGCTGGCCGAGGCCGACAATACCCGCAAGCGCGCCGAGCGCGCCCGGGAAGACACGGCGAAATTCGCGGTTCAGTCCTTCGCCCGCGACCTCATGTCGGTGGCCGACAACCTGCGCCGCGCTTTGGGCGCGATGCCGAAGGACGCGCTGGAGCGCAACCCCGAGCTCACCAATATCCATACCGGCGTCGCCGCCATCGAGCGCGACCTGCACCGTATCTTTGACAACAACGGCATCAAGCGTGTCGACCCCCTCAACCAGAAATTCGACGCCAACCTGCACGAGGTGATGTTCGAGGTTGAAGCGACCGGCCAGCCCGCGGGCACCGTCGTCCAGGTCATCGACCCCGGTTACACGATCCACGAACGCCTGCTGCGCCCCGCGCGCGTCGGAGTCGCAAAGGGAGATTCCGGCCCCGCCTCCCCGCCGCCGGGCGAGGAAATAGACCAGTTGATTTGACGCCCTGTTAGTGTTGCCCCGGCGACCGCCTCCGCTAAAGCTTCGGCGTGTCTTGATTTGCCTGTCGCGCCGTAGCCTTGGCGTAGGCGGAAGGCCGGGGCCCACGGACTGCGCTTTTTTCGCAAAACCGAAATCTGCCAGTTAAGCTGAACATGCAAAGTCCGTGGATTCCGGCTTACGCCGGAATGACAGAACTCTTTTTGTTTGGCATAAAACGAACCAAAGCTTTAATTTCTCGTTAAATCTCTTCCGGTATCCTGCCTAGGGAAGACATTGTTTCGTTTATCCCTTTTCAGAGAACCGTCATGGCGCGTCTGCCCCGCATCCGGCGTAATTTCGCCACCGTGAAAGACCTTATCAAGGCGGCCGAGGACGGCGACCCGCAGGCGCAGCACGACCTTGGCGCGGCCTACGCATCCGGCGCCGGCATCAAGCAGGACCGGCTGAAGGCGCTGCACTGGTGGATGAAAGGCGCGGAGGGCGGCGACGCGCTGGCGATGGAACGCCTCGGCGACGTTTTCCGCACCGGCGAGGTCGCGCTGGAAAAAGTCACGCCCATCGACCTCGACCGCGCGATCGGCTGGTACAAAAAATCCGCCGCCGCCGGATACCACGAGGCGCTGTTCGGTCTGGGCCGCATCTACCAGCAGCAGCAGGAATTCAAGAAGGCCGCGGCGACGTTTAAAGAGTCCGCCTATGTCTACGGCAAGCGCGAATCCTTGCGCGAATACGGCATGTGCGTCTTCCACGGCAACGGCGTGCCGAAGGACGTGCAGGTGGGCCGCGACATCATCGCCGAAGCAGCCCTCATGGACTGCGAATTCAGCGACCTGGGCCGCGCCTATCTGGCGCAGAATTACGGCGTGACGCTGGGCATGCCGGAAAGCGCCGAGGCGCGCAAGAAGCGCAAGACGGCGCTCGAAACCTTCCAGTTTAACTGCCTGCAGAAACGCGCCGAGGCCGGCGACGTCGACGCGCAGGTGGAACTGGCGCATAAATACGTTTTCGGCGGCAAGGGAAATGAATTGAACCGCGACAAGGCGTATTTCTGGTTCCACCGCGCCGCCGACGCCGGCGATGCCGAGGCGCAGTTCGAGCTGGGCCGCAATTGCGATTCAGGCTCCTCCGCCCAGACGCGCGACCCGCAGCAGGCTTATCAATGGTATAAAAAATCCGCCGACCAGAATTACCGCGACGGGTTGCGCGAAGCCGGGCGCTGCCTGTACCTGGGCGAAGGCGTGAAACAGGATTACAAGCAGGCCGGCATTTACTTTGAAAAAGCCGTCAAGCAGCAGGACCCGGAATCCATGGTCTTCCTCGGCAGGATGCTGCAGGACGGCAACGGCGTAAAGAAAAACCCCGAGCGCGGCAAAAAGCTCATCGACGCCGCCCTTGAAGAAGACAAAAAAGGCATCGGCCTCGCCAAGCTCCGCCTCTCCATGCTGAACGACGCGGAAACGGCAAAGGCGCGGAAGAAGAGATAGTTTATAATCTCTTTTGCGAAGCAAAAGTCGTTAGTCCCCTCTCCTTTGGGAGAGGGCTAGGATGAGGGTACTTGCCGCAATGACAAAAAGAACAACACGCGCAAGAACACTCCGCCGCAACTCCACCGAAGCCGAAACCATCCTCTGGCAAGTCATCCGCAACAACCACGCCGGCGCGAAATTCCGCTGTCATGTCCCGGTCGGCCCCTACATCGCCGACTTTCTCTGCCATGATTTAAAGCTGATTGTCGAAGTTGACGGCGGCCAGCACTGCGAAAACGAAAAAGATGAAATCCGCACAAAATACCTGAATAAGCTCGGCTTCAAAGTCATCCGGTTCTGGAACAACGATGTTGTCGATAACCCTGAGGACATCGCAAGTACCCTCACCCATGCAGGTCCCCGTTAAGGGGACGCTGCATCCTCTCCCAAAGGAGAGGGGACGGACGGCTTTCGCTACGCGAAAGAGATAATAATTTACGTTCCCGGCGCGTTGTCGATTTTCTTGAACCGTATCGGCGCCATGATCTTGACGCCCTGGTCGACAACGGTGGCGTCCTGCACGATCTGGTCGATTTTCTGCTCACGGATTTCGGGGGCTTTCCTGGCGCCTTCGGGCCAGACTTCGCCGTTGAGGTACCATTCCTTGGTACCATCGGCATGTTCGATGGCGGGGCCGTCGTCGCGGTGGCGCTTGCCTTTGACCCACCACTCCCTCGTGCCGTCCATTTTTTCCACGGCGGGGCCGTTCTCGCGGTGGCGCTCATTCTCGACCCACCATTCGCGGGTGCCGGCAGCGCCTTCGACGGCGGGCAGGCCGTTTTCGCGGTGGCGCTTGTCGAACTTCCACCATTCCTTTGTGCCGTCCACGTTGATGACGGCGGGGAGATCCTTCTCGCGGTGCAGCTTGAAGTTGGAGAAGTACCAGAACTCGTTGCCCTGACGATCGACGACGTGGCCGGACTTGATGTTGAAAATGAATTTCAGCCGGGGGTAAATATGCGAGAGTTTCAAGGCAACGACTCCTTAAAGGAAATGTGAGGCCACTATAATACATTATGGCAATGCGTCAAGGCCTATCTTTTCCTTGATTTCATTAGCGATATTCCATTCTTTAGCACCTTGACGTTAGGCATAATACTGGAATAACTTATGGCATTCGTTTCAGCGCCAAAAAATTCTATGAGGAAAATAATTACCATGGCTGATCAAGCTCCCGTAGCCGAACCCCAGGAAGAGGAAGCAGCCCCCGCCGTCGTCAAAAAAAGCTGGTGGAACAAGGTCAGCACGCAGGCACTCCACACCTTCCTGCGCTTTACCTTCAAGCATATCCTGGGAACGCGGTTTTCAGGCGCGGAGAACTTCAAGGGTCTCGACGGCAAGCCCACGCTCATCATCGCGAACCATGTTTCCTTCGTCGACGGCTTTTTCCTGGGCGCCGCCCTGCCGCTGGATGCGGCCTTCGCGATCGACCGGACCATCTATAACAAGATGATGAACCACCCTTTCGTCAAATATAACCCGCTGGCCAAATTCGTCCTGAACCGCATCGATTTCCACCCGATGGACACCACCAGGCCGCAGGCCATCCGCGATCTCACCCGGCTGGCCAAGGCCGGCAAACCCGTCATGATCTTCCCCGAAGGGCGCCTGACCACCACCGGCACGCTGATGCAGATTTTCGGCGGCTCCGCCGTCGTGGCCGACAAATCGGACGCGAACATCGTGCCCGTCTATACCGACGGCCTCAACTTCCTGCCCTTCGGCGCGACGCGGCTGAAGAACTATCCCAAGCGCCTGATCCCCAAAATGACCGTGACCGTGCTGCCCCCCGTGAAGCTGAAGGTGCCCGACGGGCTTTCGGGCAAGCAGCGGCGCAAGGAAGCGGACGCGCAGCTGGAAAAAATCGTGCAGGAAATGCCGGTCGGCGCGGTGAACAAAAACCGCACGCTCATCGACGCATTGCACGACGCCGCGCATAACTTCGGCTACAACTACGACATCGTCGACGACGCCGAGGGCGAGCCGCTGAAATACGGCAAGCTGCTCATCGGCGCCTATGCGCTCGGCGGCAAGCTGGCGAAGGAAACGTCGAAGGGCGAGAACGTGGGCTTCCTGCTGCCCAACAGCAAAGGCGCCGCCGTGACCTTCTGGGGCCTGCAGGCCTATGGCCGCGTGCCCACGATGCTGAACGCGAAGGCGGAAAAATCGGACATGCTGTCCTTTACCCAGACCGCCACGCTGAAAACCGTCGTGACCTCGCGCCGCTTCGTGCAGATGGCCAAGCTGGAAGAAAAGATCAAGGCGCTGTCGGAGAAAACAAAAATCGTCTACCTCGAGGACATCAAGCCGAAGATCGGCCTCTTCGCCAAGGTCAGGGCGCTGCTGCATGCGCATGACTGGCTGCCGCGGCCCAAGGACGCCGCGAAGGGCGGCGATCCCGCCTGCATCATCTTCACCTCCGGCTCCGAAGGCCCGCCCAAGGGCGTGGTCCTGAGCTCGACCAACCTGCTCTCCAACGCGGCGCAGGTGCACGCGGTGACGCCGCTGACGCCCTCCGACAAGGTCTTCAACTGCATGCCCATTTTCCATTCCTTCGGGCTTGCGGGCGGCATGATCATGCCGGCGCTGAAAGGGATACGCTCCTTCCAGTACCCGAACCCGCTGGATGGCAAGAACATCCCCAAGCTGGTCTATTTCTACGACACGACCGTCATGTTCGGCACCGACACCTTCCTGAACCTCTATGCGCGCAACGCGACCGACAAGGATTTCTCCAGCTTGCGCATGGTCTTCGCGGGCGCGGAACGGCTGCAGGATTCCACCTATGACATGTATGTCGACCGTTTCGGCGTGCGGGTGAACAACGCCTACGGCCTCTCCGAAGCCGCGCCCGCCGTGGCGATGAACGTGCCCGGCGCGCACCGGCGCGGCACGGTCGGCAAGCCCCTGCCCGGCATCGAGATCAAACTCGAGCCGGTTCCCGACATGGCCGGCAGCTTCCAGCTTTTCATCAAGGGCCCCAACGTCATGCTGGGCTACCTGAAGCACGACAACCCCGGCGTGCTGCAGCCGCCCTCGAACGGCTGGCACGACACGGGCGACATCGTCAAAGTATCGCCCGACGGCTACATGACGCTGACCGGCCGCGCCAAGCGCTTCGCCAAGATCGGCGGCGAGATGGTCAACCTCGACATGGTCGAGGCGCTGGCCAACGCCGCCTCGCTGAAAAAAGACGCCGCCAACGCGACCGTGCTGGTGCAGGACCCGGCGGACGGCGACAGGATCGTGCTGTTCACGACCGACCCCGGTCTGAAGCGCGAAGCGCTGACCAAAACCGCGCAGGAGACGGGCAAATCCGTCCTCGGCCTGCCCAAGAACCCGGATATCCACCACATCGCGGAACTGCCCAAGCTGCCCACCGGCAAGACCGACTACACCCGTCTCAAGAAAATGCTGGCGGAGATGAAGGCCTCGGCCAACGACAACGCGAAACCCGCGGGCGCGACGACCGCCGCCTTCACCGATGCGGCCAAGCCGGGCGATGCGGTCAACGACAATCCCGCTGCACCCCAGCCGGACGCAACACCCGACAAGAAGCCCCCCGTGCCCAAAGCGCCCGGAGCATAGGAGAGACAGATGAAACCCGAAATCCTGCGCCAGTATCCGCTCGTCAAAAAGTTCTTCGACCAGGTCCGCGACATGGGCCTCGATACAGCGCCCGAAGCGGCGAAGGCGCAGGCGCGCGCGATTGAACTGATTGCAGCCGAAGGCGGCGGCAGCAAGGAAGAAAAAGAGGCCTCGATGATCGTGGCCGCGCTGATGCTCGACCCCACCTCTCTCTACCTCGACATCGGGCGGTTCTGGGTCGGGTATAACGAAGAGGTGGAAAACGCGGTGCAGGGCCTGATTTCGACGGCGCCCGGCTCCTTCATGACACCGACAATCGCCCAGGCCACCGCCGCGTCAGGCATCGCTCAGCTGGAAGGCGTCGCGGAAAAGCTGCGTGCCGGCAAACCGCTCGACGGCACGCCGCAGGAAGTTCTCGACAGTGCAAAACAGGCCTTCGGGCAGGAAATGGAAGTCTTTTCCTACCTCGACGCGCCCGCGCTGCTTGCACGCTATGAAACCATCCGCACCGGCGTCTTCGCCGCGCTCGAAGAAAAAATCCAGCCCGCGCAGCCGCCCAAACGCCCCGCAAAACCCGGCAACGGGAGCTTTGACCTTTGATGGACCCGAACCTCCTCGACGTTTACCCGCTCGCGCAAAAGGCCTTCGCCCAGCAGGACGAATTCTATGCGCGCCATAAAATCGAGATGCCGCCTGAAAAGAAGGCGGGGCGCGAGCGCATGGCGGAGCTGATCGACCAGCACATCCGCCGCCCGTCCTACTTCAAGGATGCGCTGATCGTGGTGGCCGTCATCAGCCTCGACCCCCTGCCCTGCCATACGATGTACGGCGACCCCGCCTACGGCAGGGATGTCGACCGCCTGATGACCCAGCTGGTGGACACGGCTAAATCGCCCGACAAGCCGCTGCCGCCGGACCTTGCCGCCGTCATCACGCTGGTGTCCGTCATCAAGATGGAACAGGCGATGGACGAGGTGAAATCGGGCAAGCTCGAGGTCAATCCCGGCGCGCTGAAGGCGACCGCCCAGCGCTGCGCCCTCAACGATGCGATTTACCTGCCGAACCTGAACAACCGCGCCGTGCAGGACCTGTACGAAACCACCCAGTTCGCCTATTTCTTCCAACTGGAAAAAGCGGCCTTGCGCGAGAAGAAGCCGCCCAAACCCCCGCCCAGTTTCGGCGGACCGGTTTTTTAAGCGTGATTTGCCTCATCCAAGCCCCTGAATCCCCCGTATAAAGCCTGACAGAATAGGCCTTCACTTCGAGGCGAAAGGGTAGTAATTTCTTGGCACCAAACTACTTTTTGGTCTTTGGAGTAAATGGGAATTAGGGAAAGTGCTTCTGAAGAAGGCTTTCCCGAAAAATTTGCCGCACAGAAAGGAAAGAATAAAATGAGCAAAATCATTGGTATAGACTTGGGCACGACGAACTCCTGCGTCGCCATCATGGAGGGTGACAAGTCCAAGGTTATCGAAAACTCCGAAGGAACGCGCACCACGCCTTCCATCGTGGCCTTCGCCAAGGACGGCGAACGCCTCATCGGCCAGCCGGCCAAGCGCCAGGCGGTCACCAACCCCGACAAGACCCTTTACGCCATCAAGCGCCTGATCGGCCGCCGCTTCAACGAGCCTGAAGTGAAAAAGATGCGCGGCATGGCGCCCTTCAAGATCATCGAGGGCGACGGCGGCGCCGCCTGGGTCGAGATCGACGGCGAAAAATTCGCGCCCTCGCAGATTTCCGCGATGGTGCTCCAGAAAATGAAGGAAACCGCCGAAGCCTATCTCGGCGAGAAAGTCACCAAGGCCGTCATCACGGTCCCCGCCTACTTCAACGACAGCCAGCGCCAGGCGACGAAAGACGCCGGCAAGATCGCGGGCCTCGACGTGCTGCGCATCATCAACGAGCCGACGGCGGCCGCGCTGGCCTACGGCCTCGACAAGAAGAACACCGGCACTATCGCCGTCTACGACCTCGGCGGCGGCACCTTCGATATTTCGATCCTGGAGATCGGCGATGGCGTCTTCGAAGTCAAATCCACCAACGGCGACACGTTCCTGGGCGGCGAGGACTTCGACCTGCGCATCATCGATTTCCTGGCTGAGGAATTCAAGAAAGAAAACACTATCGACCTGCGCAAGGACAAGCTGGCCCTCCAGCGCCTGAAAGAGGCGGCGGAAAAGGCGAAGATCGAGCTGTCATCCTCGGTCACGACCGAAGTCAACCTGCCCTTCATCACCGCGGACCAGAACGGCCCGAAACACCTGAACGTGAAACTGACCCGCGCCAAGCTCGAGGAGCTGGTGGGCGACCTCATCGAAAAGACCATCGAGCCCTGCAAGGCCGCAATGAGGGACGCCAACGTGAAGCCGTCGGACATCCATGAGGTCGTTCTCGTGGGCGGCATGACGCGCATGCCCAAGGTCATCGAGCTGGTGAAGAGCTTTTTCAACAAGGAGCCGCACCGCGGCGTGAACCCCGACGAGGTGGTCGCCGACGGCGCCGCCATCCAGGGCGGCGTTCTGGCCGGCGACGTGAAAGACGTCCTGCTGCTCGACGTGACGCCGCTGTCGCTCGGCATCGAGACGCTGGGCGGCGTGTTCACGCGCCTGATCGAGCGCAACACGACCATCCCGACCAAGAAAAGCCAGGTCTTCTCGACGGCCGAAGACGGCCAGAGCGCGGTGACCATCCGCGTGTTCCAGGGCGAGCGCGAAATGGCGGCGGACAACAAGCTGCTCGGCCAGTTCGACCTGGTCGGCATCCCGACCGCGCCGCGCGGCGTGCCGCAGATCGAGGTCACTTTCGACATCGACGCAAACGGCATCGTGCAGGTCTCGGCGAAAGACAAGGCGACCGGCAAGGAGCAGCAGATCCGCATCCAGGCCTCAGGCGGCCTGTCGGATGCCGACATCAAGCGCATGGTGAAGGAGGCCGAGGAGAACGCCTCGGAGGATAAAACCCGGAAGGAAAACGCGGAAGTCAGGAACCGCGCCGAATCCCTCATTCACTCGTCCGAGAAAACGCTCAAGGATGCGGGCGACAAGGTGTCGCTCGGCGACCGCTCGGCCGTGGAAACCTCCATTACCGACCTCAAGGCGGTGCTGGCAGGCAGCGATCTCGACGTTATCCGCCGCAAGACGGATACGCTGCAGGCCGCTTCCATGAAGCTGGGCGAAAACCTGTACCGCGCCGGCGGCGACAGCTCGTCGTCGGGTCCGGCCTCTCCGGAACCGGGCATGGGCCCGGGCGCGGAACCTCCGCCGGGCGGCAGCACCGAGCCGCCGCCGCCGGAAGCCGAGGTCGTGGACGCCGAATTCACCGAAGTGGACGAAAACGGCAACAAGAAATCGTCGGCGGGATAAACTTTTTGCCATGCCCGCCTTGTGCGGGCATCCAAAAGGCCGTCAGGCCGTCATATAAGTCATAAGACGCGCGGACGCGCTTTTGGACCCCCGGACAAGCCGGGGGTGGTGGGGACAAAGGCAGGCAATGGCGAAGAAAGACTATTACCAGACGCTGGGGGTCGACAAGAAAGCGACCGCGGAGGACCTGAAGAAGGCCTACCGCAAGCTTGCCATGCAGTACCACCCCGACAAAAACCCCAACAACAAGGAAGCCGAGCAGAAGTTCAAGGAACTGAGCGAGGCTTACGAAGTGCTGAAGGACGACCAGAAGCGCGCGGCCTACGACCGCTTCGGCCACGGCGCCTTCGACCCCGCCATGGGGCGCGGCGCGGGCGCCGGGGCGGGCGCGGGCGGCATGGGCGGTTTCCAGGGCTTCGCGGGCGGCGGCTTTTCCGACATCTTCGAGGAGATGTTCGGCGATTTCATGGGCCAGCAGCAGGCGCGCGGCCGCGGCGGCGATTCTTCGCGGCGCGGCGCGGATATCAGCCATGAAATGGAAATTTCGCTGGAAGACGCCTTCCAGGGCCGCGAGACGACGATCAAGGTCGCGACCTGGCAGGGCTGCGTCGCCTGCGGCGGTAACGGCGCGGAAAAGGGCACCAAGGCCGAAGTCTGCGACAGCTGCCGCGGCGTCGGACGCATCCGCGCGCAGCAGGGGTTCTTCACGGTCGAGCGTACCTGCCCCACCTGCGGCGGCGCCGGCCAGACGGTCAAGACGCCCTGCCATATCTGCGGCGGGTCCGGACGCAACCGCCGCGAGAAGCAGCTTTCCGTCGCCATTCCCGCCGGCATCGAGGATGGCACGCGCATCCGATTGGCCGGCGAAGGCGAAGCCGGCACGCGCAGCGGACCTGCGGGCGATCTTTATGTTTTCATGTCCATCCGCCCGCACCGGTTTTTCCAGCGCGAGGCCTCGAACCTGTTCTGCCGCGTTCCGGTGCCCATGACGACGGTCGCGCTCGGCGGCACGATCGAGGTGCCGACCATCGACGGCAAGCGCATGAAGGTCACCATTCCGCCCGGCACCCAGTCGGGCCAGCAGTTCCGCCTCAAGGGCAAGGGCATGACGATTTTGCGTTCCCCCAACCGCGGCGACCTCTTCGTCGAGGTGCAGGTGGAAACCCCCGTCAACCTCACGAAGAAGCAGAAAGAGCTTCTGCAGCAATTCGCGAGCGACTCCCCCGACGACAAAACCAGCCCGCAGTCTTCCGGCTTCCTCGCGAAGGTCAGGGAACTGCTTCAGGACCTCAAGGACTAAGGAGCACCCCCATATGAGACTTTTCCTGATGGCGCTTGCATTCACGCTCTGCGCTTCCTCTGCTTTCGCCCTCGTCGCACGCACGCCAGCAGAAGAGAAGGACGCGCCTGTACCGGCCGAAAGCCCGGCATTTTCCTGCAAGCCGGAAGGCTTCATGCTGACCAAGACCGACAGCGGCCTGCGCCTGCTGGGCGAGATGAAAGTACCCACGCCCGGCTTCACCTACGACATGACCGAGGAAGAACCCGGCCCCGACGGCAGCCTGCACGCGACGCTGCGCCTCAAAACCCCCGGCGGCATGGTTGCGCAGGTGATATCTTCCGTGACCGTCGATTATACCTTCGGCGGCGCGGGCGACCGGCTGCATGTGAACATCGACAGGGACTTTAACTGGGGCGATGCCTCCATCGACTGCGCAATGACAGGGATGACGCAATGACCAGGACGGTAAAAATCGGCATCCTCGGCGGCGCCGGGCGCATGGGTCAGATGATCGCGCGCGAAATTTTGAGCGGCAAGCACAAGGCGAAGCTGGCGGCGGCGGTCGAGCACAGGAAAAGCTGGGCCATCGGCAAGGATATCGGCGGCATCATCGGCCATGACCCGGTCGGCGTGAATGTGATGACCGACAAGGATGCGGCCTTTCACGCCTCCGACGTTCTGATCGATTTCACGACCCCGGAAGCGACGCTGGAACATGCAGAACTGGCCTTCCGCCACGCGAAGCCCGTCGTTATCGGCACTACAGGCCTTGGGAGCCCCGAAATGGCCGCGATCAAAACCGCCTCGCAGAAAACCGCGATGCTGCAGGCCGCCAATATGAGCGTGGGCGTGAATCTCCTGCTCTCGATGGTCGAGCATATGGCGCAGATGCTGGACGAAGAATACGATATCGAGATTTTCGAGGCGCATCACCGCCACAAGGTCGACGCGCCTTCAGGAACAGCTTATGCCCTTGGCGTGGCCGCCGCGCGCGGACGCGGGATAAAGCTGGAAGACGCCATCATGCCCGCCCGCTTCGGCCAGATCGGCGCACGTCCTGCCGGAGCCATCGGTTTTTCCGTGTTCCGCGGCGGCGATGTCGTCGGCGACCATACCGTCACCTTTGCCGGCACCGGCGAGCGTATCGAACTTTCCCACAAAGCCTCCGACCGCAGCCTCTTCGCCAAAGGCGCCCTCAAAGCCGCCCTCTGGCTCGCCCCCCAAAAACCGGGGTTCTATGCGATGAAGGATGTGCTGGGGCTTTAAATTCCTCGTCATGCCCGCCTTGCGCGGGCATCCGGAGGCCGTCCGGCCGTCATATGACTCATATGCGCGGCAGACGCCGCGCGCCGGACCCCCGCGCAAGGCGGGGGTGACGCGGTAATATAAATTGAAACGACTATTAATCCGTATCCGCCTTCGCCACAAAACTGTCCATGACCTTCTTCCGTCCCGCCTGGTCGAAGTTGATGTCGAGCTTGTCGCGGTCGGTGGAGATGACGGTGCCGTGGCCGAATTTCTGGTGGAAGACGCGGTCGCCGGGGGAAAAGCCGCCGATGGATTCCAGATGCGGGCTGACGCGCTCGATGCTGTTGTCGACGAGTTCCGCGCGGCGCGGGCGATAGCCGCCGCTGTGCTGCGGCCGTTCGGGCCGGTAGACGCCGATTTCGGCCAGCACGTCGATATGGTCTTTCGGCAGCTCGTCAATAAAGCGCGACGGTAAACTCGCCTGCCAGTTGCCGTAGATCATCCGGTTTGCGGCGAAGTAAATGAAAGCCTGCTTGCGCGCGCGGGTGATGCCGACATAGGCCAGACGGCGTTCTTCTTCCAGCCCTGCCACGCCGGTTTCATCCATCGTGCGCTGGTTCGGGAAGACGCCTTCTTCCCAGCCGGGCAGGAAGACCGCGTCGAACTCGAGCCCCTTGGCGCTATGCAGCGTCATGACTGACACCATATCGGTGCCGTCTTTTTCCTGGTTTTCCATGACGAGAGATACGTGCTCGAGGAAGCTGTCGAGTGTTTCGAACTCCCCCAGCGCGCTCACGAATTCTTTCAGGTTTTCGAGGCGTCCTGCGGCCTCCGGCGATTTATCCGCCTGCCACATGCCGGTATAGCCGGATTCATCCAGCACCACCTGCACCAGTTCCGTATGCGAGAGATCGCGCAGATGCCCGCGCCAGCGGTCGAAGTCGCGCACGAGATTGCGCAGAGTTTCGCGCACCTTGGGCTTGAATTCTTCGGCCTCGATCAGCTGGCGCAACGCCGTGAAAAGCGGCAGATGCTTGGCGCGGGCCAGCTGGTGGATGATCTGCACGGTCGCATCGCCGATGCCGCGCTTGGGCACGTTGACGATGCGCTCGAAAGCAAGGTCGTCGTCGGGCTGCACGATGACGCGCAGGTAGGCGATGGCGTCGCGGATTTCCTGCCGTTCATAGAACCGCAAACCGCCAATCACCTTGTACGGGATGCTTTCCTTGATAAAGCGTTCCTCGAACTCGCGCGTCTGCCAGCTGGCGCGCACGAGGATGGCGATATTGTGCAGCGGCATTTTTTTGCGCTGAAGCCGCTCGATTTCTTCCGCAATCATCTGCGCTTCCTGCGGCCCGTCCCAGACGCCGCGCAGCACGACCTTCTCCCCTTCCGCATCCGCGCTCCAGAGGTTTTTGCCAAGGCGGCCCTTGTTATGCGCGATGACGCCGTTGGCGGCGGACAATATATGCTGGGTGGAGCGGTAATTCTGCTCCAGCCGCACGATTTTCGCACCGGGAAAGTCCTGCTCGAACTTCAGGATATTGCCGATCTCCGCGCCGCGCCAGCCATAGATGGACTGGTCGTCGTCACCCACGCAGCAGATGTTTTTGTGCTTCTGCGCCAGAAGGCGCAGCCACTGGTATTGTGCGACGTTGGTATCCTGGTACTCGTCGACGAGAATATATTTGAAACGGTTCTGGTAGTCGGCCAGCACTTCCGCATATTGCGGGTTCTTGAAAATATTGATCGTATGCAGCAGCAGGTCGCCGAAGTCGCAGGCGTTCAGGAGTTTCAGGCGTTCCTGATAGGCGGCGTAGAGGCGCGGCAAGATGCCATCGGCGATTTCGCCCGCTTCCGCCGCCGAGATGCTGCCGGGCGCTTGCGCGCGGTCTTTCCAGCGCTGGATAAAGCTCATCAGCAGGCGCGGCGGCCATTTCTTGATGTCGATGTTTTCGGCCTCGACCAGCTGTTTCAGCAGCCTTACCTGATCGTCTTCGTCGAGAATGGTGAAATTCGATTTCAGGCCCACAAGTTCGGCATGACGGCGCAGCATGCGCGCGGCCAGTGAGTGAAACGTGCCGAGCCACCAGCCCTCGACCGGCTGCCCGCCCAGCATTTCCGAGACGCGCCGCTTCATCTCGAAAGCGGCCTTGTTCGTGAAGGTGACGGCCAGAATTTGCGACGGGAACGCCTTTCCCGTATGCAGCAGATGGCCCAGCCGCGTGGTCAGCACCCGCGTCTTTCCCGTTCCCGCGCCGGCCAGCACCAGAACCGGCCCTTCCGTCGTCTCCACGGCCTCGCGCTGTGACGGGTTGAGCGTGTCTAAATATGAAAAAGCGGGCATGTGTTGCGTTGCGGGCATCATGGATGCAGGAACCTAGGTCAATTCCGGTGCGTTGTACAGAGAGCAAAACCACGTCAAATCTGCAAAAAATGCAGAAGAGTCTTGAGATTTGGGCTCCGGGGGTATAAAAATTACAGAGGGGAAAATTCTGAATAATTTGGGAACAATATAATCAAGGAGTTACTTATGGGTGCGCGTCATCTTATCTGCTGTCTGGCGGTTCTGCTTCTGGTTTCGGGTTGCACAAAAAAACAACCGGTTGAAACGAGCGAAGGCAATCTCTCGAGCGGGCAGAACGTGACGCAGGCGCCCACGGATGGCACCGGCATGACCGGCGCTTATCCCCCCGGCTCCGAGGCGCAGCTGGTGGCCGAAATCGGCGACCGCGTCTTCTTCGGCTATGACCAGTACGACCTGACGCCGCAGGCCCGCACGACGCTGGAGAACCAGTCCAAGTGGATGAAAACCTATCCCAACGTGAACCTGATGGTGGAAGGCCATGCCGACGAGCGCGGCACACGCGAATATAACCTGGCGCTTGGCGAAAAACGCGCCATGGCCGTGCGCAACTACCTGATCGCGAACGGCGTCGAGTCCGGCCGCGTGCAGACCATCAGCTACGGCAAGGAACGCCCCGCCGTGCTGGGTTCGGATGAAACTTCCTGGGCGCAAAACCGCCGCGGCGTATCGGTTGTCCAGTAAGGGCATTCCGCCGCTTCTTTTGAGTCAGGGATATGAGCAAGAAACCGCTTAAAGCCATGCGACTGGGGCTCCTGCTATCGGCGGGGGCCCTGTTTGCCGTGCTGACGGCGGCGCCCGCGACCGCGGCCTTTTCGCAGAACCAGGATAACAGCCAGCTGATGAGCCGGCTCGACCAGCTGGAAAACCAGATCCAGACCTTGAGCCGCTCCGTCTACAAGGGCGGCCCCGCGCCCGTTTATAACTACGACAGCGGCGGGGGCGGCGCGTCAGCATACGAAGACCGCATCAGCCAGCTCGAGCAGCAGCAGCGCCAGCTGACCGGCAAGATCGAGCAGCTGAGCTATGATGTGCAGCAGATGTCAGAACGCCTGAACCGCTCGGCGGCCGACAATTACGCGGCGCCGCCCCCGGGCGCCGGCAACGGCAGGTTCTCGAACTATCCCTACCCGCAGCAGCAGCAGGCCTCCGTCGATGACGGCAACAACGGCATTTACGGCACGCAGATGAGCGGCTCGGATCGCAGCCCGCCGCCCTCGTCGCAACGCACGCTGGGCACCCTTTCCAGCCGCGGCCCCGGCTCCGCAGATTCATTATACGAAGACGCTTTCAGCGACATCAGCGGGCAGAAATACGATACCGCCGCGACCAAGTTCCAGCGCTTCATGAGCCAGTACCCCACGCATCCGCTGGCGTCCAACGCGCAATACTGGCTGGCGGAAACCTATTACGTGCGCGCGGAGTATAAAGAATCCGCGAAGCTGTTCGCGCAGGGATATCAAGATTACCCGCAAGGCACCAAGGCCGCCGCGAGCCTCTTGAAGCTCGGCATGTCGCTCTCCCGCCTCGGCAAGAAAGACGATGCCTGCCTGTCCTTCGCGCAGCTGAAAAAAGAATTCCCCGGCGGCCAGACCCCGGAGATACGCGCGGCGGATTCCGAGATGAGAAATCTCGGCTGCGCGGGTTGATTTTTCCGGACTTAATTCCGGAGATTTGTTAGCAAAAGACATGACAATCATCACCCGAAACGCGGAATTATTCGCGCTGTGCATGCAGAAGCTGGGCCTTGATACGCCCGGGACAAAAATCGCCGTCGCCGTGTCGGGTGGCGGCGACAGTCTTGCGCTCACGCTCCTGATGCAGCAATGGGTGGAAAAACGCGGCGGCAGGATGCTGGCGCTGACCGTCGACCACGGCCTGCGGCCGGATTCGGCGGCGGAAGCGGCGGGTCTGCACGCGCTTCTCGAAAAACGCGGCATCCGGCATGACGTGCTGAAATGGGTTGGAGAAAAGCCCCACACGCATATCCAGGAGCGCGCGCGGGAGGCGCGCTATGCCCTGCTGCTGGCCGCCTGCCGCCGCGAAGGCTTTCCCACACTGGCCCTCGCACATAACCTGGAGGACCAGGTCGAAACCTTCTGGATGCGCCTTTCCAAGGGCAGCGGCCTCGACGGGCTCGCGGCGATGGCTCCTTCGCGGGTTGTGGACGGCGTGAACATTGTGCGCCCGGTGCTCTCTTTCTCGCGCGCCGACCTGCGCGAGGTCTGCCGCGATTTCGGCGTGGAATGGGCGGAGGACCCGTCGAACAGGAACGAGCAGTTCCTGCGTGTCAAGCTGCGGCAGGTCGAGGACCTGCTGGCCGCGGAGGGGATGACGCCGCAACGCCTGTCGCAAACGCTGCAGAAGCTCGAGGAAGCGCGGGACGCGCTGCAGGTCTGGGCGGATGAAGCGGCCGGAAAAATGATCGCCTTCCACCCCGAAGGCTTCGCGACGCTCAACACCCCGGCATGGCGGCTGTTACCTGCCGACATCCAGCGGCGCGTGCTCTCATCCGCGCTGATGGCCGTGGCGCCGCGCGATTATGCGCCGGGCTTCGAACAGCTGGAACAGCTGCGCTGCGACATGCCGGGCGAAAAATTCTCCGGACGCACCTTAAGCGGCTGCGAAATCTTCCCCGGCAAGGAGGGCGAAATGACCCTCTGCCGGGAGGCCGCCGCGGCTGCCGGGGCATCGCCTCTCGAAAACGGATTGTTGTGGGACGGGCGGTTTCGGGTATCGGACTACCGTAACGGCGCAGGGCTTCAAATCAGGATTCTCGGGGAGGAAGGCCTGGCCCGGTTCCGGCAGAAAGGCGCCCCGGAGACCCCGCCCTTTACCCGTCTGGAGAGTTTGCCGTACAAGGTCAGAAAGGTGATTCCGGCCTTATGGAAAGGTGAAATTCTCATGGCTATTCCGCACCTTAACTGGACTGCGGCGGAGGCTGATTCCGGGCTGCTGGCGGGGAAGGTCGAATTCGTCCGGAACGGCGCCGCCCCCGTAAAGATTGTTTAACCCGATGCTGGCACTATATAATTGAAGAATGTGTGTTTTTTATAAAAGAGGCGGGCGGTAATCCATGAAAGAACAGAACGATGGCGGCGGCGGCGACAACCAGTTCGGCAAAAATCTGATTGTCTGGCTGGTCGTCGGCCTTCTGCTGGTGGGCGTGTTCAACATGTTCGGCCGTGCGCAGACCAATTCCACCGCAGGCATCACCGAAATCAGCTACAGCGAATTCATGGAGCGGGTGAACACGGGCGATGTCACCAGCGTGCAGATCAAGCATGATGTCGTGACCGGCGACCAGAAGAACGGCACGAAATTCGCGGTCATCATTCCGCCCAATACAGATTTGGTCAAAAGGATCGAAGGCAAGGGCATCCAGATAAAAGCGCTGGCCGATGCCACCGATGCGCCGACGTTCTTCAGCGTCCTTCTGTCATGGTTCCCGATGCTGCTGCTGATCGGCGTCTGGATATTCTTCATGCGCCAGATGCAGGGCTCCAGCGGCAAGGCGATGGGCTTCGGAAAATCCAAGGCGAAACTTCTGACCGAGAAAAACGGCCGCGTCACGTTTGCCGATGTGGCGGGCGTGGACGAGGCCAAGGAAGAACTTGAGGAAGTCGTCGAATTCCTGCGCGACCCCCAGAAATTCCAGCGCCTCGGCGGCAAAATCCCCAAGGGCGTGCTGCTGGTCGGCCCTCCCGGCACGGGTAAAACCCTCATCGCGCGCGCCGTCGCGGGCGAGGCCGGCGTGCCCTTCTTCACCATTTCGGGTTCCGACTTCGTCGAAATGTTCGTCGGCGTCGGCGCGTCCCGCGTGCGCGACATGTTCGAACAGGGCAAGAAGAGCGCGCCCTGCATCATCTTCATCGACGAAATCGACGCGGTCGGCCGTCACAGAGGCGCGGGCCTCGGCGGCGGCAACGACGAGCGCGAACAGACGCTCAACCAGCTACTGGTCGAGATGGATGGCTTCGAAGCCAACGAAGGCGTCATTCTTATCGCCGCCACCAACCGCCCCGACGTGCTGGACCCGGCGCTCCTGCGCCCCGGCCGCTTCGATCGCCAGGTCGTGGTGCCGAACCCCGATGTCTCGGGCCGCGAAAAAATTCTCAAAGTCCACATGCGCAAGGTGCCGCTCGCGCAGGACGTCGATGCGCGCATCATCGCGCGCGGCACGCCCGGCTTTTCGGGCGCGGATCTGGCCAACCTCATCAACGAGGCGGCCCTGCTCGCCGCCCGCCGCGGCAAGCGCGTCGTCGGCATGAGCGAGCTGGAAGACGCCAAGGATAAGGTCATGATGGGCGCCGAGCGCCGCTCGATGGTCATGTCCGAGGAAGAACGCAAACTCACCGCCTACCATGAAGCCGGCCATGCCATCGTCGCGCTGCATGAAAGCGCGTCCGACCCCATTCACAAGGCGACCATTATCCCGCGTGGCCGCGCGCTCGGCATGGTCATGCGACTGCCGGAAGGCGACCGTCTTTCGATGTCGCGCGAGAAACTGCATGCGGACCTTGCCGTCGCCATGGGCGGCCGCATCGCCGAAGAGCTGATCTTCGGGCAGGGAAAAGTGACGACGGGCGCATCTTCCGACATCAAGATGGCGACCGAAATGGCACGCCGCATGGTCACTGAATGGGGCTTGAGCGAGGAACTGGGCCCCATCAATTACGGCGGCGACCGCGAGGAGGTCTTCCTCGGCTACACAATGGGCCAGCAGAAGACTATTTCAAACACGACAGCCGACAAAGTGGACGCCGAGATCAAGAAAATCGTCGGCAACGCCTATGACCGCGCGAAGAAAACCCTCGTCGACAATATCCACGAACTGCATGCACTCGCCAAGGCGCTTATCGAGTTCGAGACGCTGAACGGCGAGGAGATTCCGAAGGTCCTCAAGGGCGAGCCTCTGGGCCGCACCACCGCCGAGGAGGAAGCCGCCGAGCGCAAGAAGCGCGCGAAATCAGGCTCTGTCCCCGCCGCCGGCGGCGTGGACCTTGGGTCAGCCGAGCCGCAGAGCACCTGACTCTCCATCACCCGTCATCCCCGCGGAAGCGGGGATCTCATGCAGACAGAACTGCAGGCCGTTATTATTCCATGGGATTCCCGCTTTCGCGGGAATGACGGAATAGAACGAAAATTATTTCCATAATTAATATTTCCCGAACATTGACCCCCCTTCGAAACTGGTCTATCAATAGCAATTGTTTCCTTAACTAAGAGTCCGAACCCAATGGCGATCACCCGCAAAGGCCGGTTCCTGAATGCCGTGCGTCGCAACGACGTGAAGAAGGTCGAGAAGTTCCTCGATGCCGGCTTCCCGATCGAATTCGAGACCTGGAGCGGCAATAACGCGCTTTTGTTCGCGGTTATCGACGGCCACAAGGAAATGACCGAGATGCTGATCCGCCG
The DNA here is from genome assembly GCA_004297545.1 of Alphaproteobacteria bacterium. Classification (GTDB taxonomy): domain Bacteria; phylum Pseudomonadota; class Alphaproteobacteria; order Micavibrionales; family UBA2020; genus JAPWJZ01. The sequence goes on along the minus strand of SCTB01000152.1, from coordinate 4,236 downwards.
CGGCGCCAATTTCGCACGCTACTACGGGCATTTCGCCCTTGGCGAAAACGGCCGGCAGGATACGCTCCTGCATATCGCGGCGGAGCTCGGACACAAGGACATCGTCCTCCTGTTGCTCGAACACGATAAATACGACAAGTCCCTCATCAACAAGATCGACGGCCGGAAAAACACCGCGCTGCATCTCGCCGCCGCTCATGGCCGTGCAGAAATTGTGAACATCCTGCTTGACCACGGTTTCGACCCCAACATCAAGGGCGAGAGCGGCAAGACCCCGATGGGCTTCGCGCATCAGGGCCGTCACGAAGTTGTTATCGGGCTGCTGGCGGACGCGCAAAAGAAACTGGCGGCCTCGGCCCCGCCGCCACCGAAAGAGGCTGCGCCCAGGGCGGAATGGAAGCTGGTATCCGAGCATAGTGTCGCCCATGTCAGCGAAATGCCGGATATCGGATATAAACTGGCCGACGTGTTCAACTTTGAAACCCGCGAACGCATCCGCATCGTCAATAACCTGAAAACCAAGGCCGACCATATCGAAACGATGGCCTTTTCCGAATTGCCCGACCGCAAGCAGCTGGATGACGCCCGCGCCGCTCTGGTACGTTTGGGCGGCGCTGCCGACGAAAGCGCCTTGCACGAAAAGGCCATCCCCAGGGCTCGCCTGGCGCCGCCGGAAGGGCCGAGGTGACTCCCATGATCTATTTCCTGAAATGGAAGATGAAGACGGCGCTTGACGAGCGCAATATCGCGCGCCTTGGCGAACTTCTCGACAAGGGCGCAGACGTCAACATGGACCTCGGCAGCGGGGAGACGCCGCTTCACGTCGCCGCCAATGACGGCGCGAAGGATCTTGTCAAATTCCTGATTTCGCGCGGCGCGAACGTGAACGCGCTGAAACAGTACAATTGGGCGCCGATCCACGACGCCGCCTATCGCGGGAAGTTCGATGCCGTCGTGGAGCTCCTGAAGGCGGGCGCCGACCCGAACCTGCGCACCGAGGAAGGCAAAACGGCCTACGGCTGGGCGGTCCTGCGCAAGCATCCGGAAGTCGCCGAAATCCTGTCCCCCTATATGAAGAAGAGCGTCGAGATCGCGCAGGAGCAGAGTCTCAAATCCCCCGCCCCGGAAACCGCGCCTGGACAGGGATGGACCCTTCTTTCCGAAAGTCAGATTGCGCGCTCCCAGACGCATGAACAGCTGGGCTACCGCCTGACCGATATCTTCAATTTCCGAGACCGCGAGCGCCTGCGCATCGTTCACAATCTCGAGACAAAGGCCGATCAAGCCGCCAGCCTGTCGTTTGACGACATATCCGACAAATCCCAGCTTGAGGACGCGAGGATTCAGCTGATCCGCCTTGGCGGCGACGCGCCCGAAGAAACCGTGACCCGCCTGCACAAGCTGCCGCCGCCGCGTCAGGGGAGATAGGCCATGGTGATGTTCAAGAAGAGCAAGCTCCACACTGCCATCAACGATGGCGATTCAAAGGTCGTGAGGGAGATGCTTGATCTCGGCGTCGACCCAAATTACACGGACGACTATGGGAGGTCCTTTCTCTACTTCGCTGTATATCGCGGCAATCGCGATGCGGCGGAACTGCTGCTGCAGAAGGGGGCGAAGGTCGAACTAAAAACCCGCGGCGATGGCACGCTGCTGCATCTCGCGGCAAGGAAAGGCGGCATCGAGATTGCCGGCATGCTTCTGGAGAGGCAGCCGGGTCTGCTGAGCATGAAGGACAGCGACGGCAATACGGCGTTGCATGCCGCGGCCGAACATGGCTATGCCGAAATGGCGGCCTTCCTGATCGAAAAAGGCGGCGACCCCAACCTTAAAAACTTCGCGAACCGCACGCCCTTGTTCCTCGCGCAGAAAAACAGCCATGACGAGGCCGCCGACCTGCTGCGTCCGCTCACGCAATCCGTGAAGGTCTCCTCCCAGCCAGAACCGGATGAAACGCCGCCTGCAGCCAATACTTCCGACTGGAAGAAGCTGCCGGGCGAGCGCATCGCCCATATCGCGGTCGAAGAAGCCATCGGCTACCGCATTACCGAAATTTTCAATTTTTCCGCGCGCGAGCGGACCACGCTGTACCAGAACCTCGAAACCAAGATCGAAACCGCGGAAACGCGCGCCTTCGACCAGATCGGCGACAAATCGGCGCTAGAGCAGGCTCTGGCCGAGTTGCAGAAGCGCGGCGGCACGGCGGATGCCGGAAGCATTTCCGGGCTGGACAAGAAACGTCTTGCTCCATAGAAACTACAATGGGTGAAGAAAGAAGGAAAAAAGAAGATGACAACCATACGCAAAGCCGATTACGGAACGGCTCTCAATCTTTCCGAGAAATTCAACCTCAAGGCGGGCGCGCGCCCCTATCGAAAAGTAAAGGCGATGCTCTCGACGGCCATCGATTTTCTCGCCCCCATCGCCAATGACGTCGGCAGAAAAGGCGCCGTCATCAGCGTCGGCAGCGCCTGGAGCGGTCCCGATGTGTTCCTCGATGCGGATACCGCCCTGCAGCGCGCGCGCAAGAAAGAGCGTATCGCCTATCTTACGGGTAATGCCGATGTGGCCCTGTCGAAGCGCGACGCGGCGAAGCTGGAATCCATCCGCAAGGCGTTCCGCCTGAAGTCCGGCAAGCAGGCCGCGGCCCTCGCCGTCAGCGTCTACCGCGACGTCTGCGACAACCTCTGGCGCGGCAACGGCTTTTCCATGGAAAGTGCCTCCCGCCAGCCGCTTTCCCTCGACACCGAAAAGGTGAAGGCCCTCGTCACGAGGCAGGCGCAGCCTTAATGTGGCAATTCGTCTCTTCTCCCCTTGCGGGAGAAGAAGGGGCCCGCGCCGAAGGCGTGGGATGATGAGGGGTGAGCCCGTCAGGGCGTCGTATTAAGAAGATCCATTCGCGCAGACGCGCGCTACCCCTCACCCTGCCTCTCCCGCAAGGGGAGAGGAGAAGATTTTGAAGAACCTTGAGTTGAGAATGACGACTAGAGCGCAACACTTGCGAAGGAACACCACTGATGCCGCAAAGGTCTTTTGGCATCGTATCCGGAACAAACAGCTCGGCTACAAGTTTCGCCGGCACGTGCAAATAGACGGATATGTCGTCGATTTCATCTGCTTTGAATTGCGTCTGATTATCGAACTGGATGGCGGACAGCACACTTTGGAAAGAGATAGCGCAAGAACCACGCATCTTGAAAAACGAGGCTATTGCGTTATCCGCTTTTGGAATCGCGACGTTTTAGGTAATATTGACGGGGTTCTCGAATCCTTAACTCAAGAAGCATCCAAGGCACCACGATGACATTCAACGGCAAGACAATCACCATTTTCGGCGGCACCGGCTTTCTGGGGCGGCATATCGTCTGGGCGCTGGCAAAAACGGGCGCAACGATCCGCGTCGCGACGCGGTCTCCGCAGCATGCCTATTTCCTGCGCCCGGCCGGCACCGTCGGACAGATCGTTCCCGTGTTTTGCAATATCCGGGACGATGCCTCGGTCGCGGCCGTGCTGAAGGGCGCGACGCATGCGGTTAACCTGGTCGGCATCCTGAACCAGTCCGGTCGAGACACTTTTTATCGCCTTCATGTCGAGGCTGCGGAGCGCATCGCGAAAGCAGCCCGGGCAAACGACGTCCGGCTGCTGGTCCATGTATCAGCGCTGGGAGCCTCCCTCGATGCGCCATCCAAATATTCGCAAAGCAAGGCGCAGGGCGAGAACAAGGTCATCCATGCCTTTCCCCGCTCGGTTATTTTACGCCCAAGCATCATTTTCGGGCCAGAAGACAGTTTCTTCAACAAGTTCGCGGCGATGGCGCGCATCAGTCCCTGCCTGCCGCTCATCGGCGGCGGCCTTACGAAGTTCCAGCCTGTGTATGTCGGCGACATCGCGAAAGCGGTGCGCAACATCCTTGAGGACCCTGCGGAGGAAAAATTCCATGGCCAGATTTACGAATTCGGCGGGCCGAAAACCTACACCTTCCGCGAGCTGATGGAGACCCTGAAGAACTGCACCCATCAGGACGTTTTTTTGGCTCCCGTCCCTGTCCCCCTCGCCAAAGCGATTGGCGCGGTTGGAGGACTTCTTCCCGGCAAGCCGCTTACCGTCGATAATGTCCGGTCGCTTTCCAGGGACAATGTTATCCAGCCCGGAACGCCCGGCTTAAGGAACCTCGGCGTCGAGCCCACGGGACTGGAAGCCATTTTGCCGACCTATCTTTCGCACTATCGCCCGGGC